>CASETU010000095.1 GCA_949290895.1 uncultured Bacillota bacterium | reverse complement strand
CTTTTCTCCATATTATAATAAATTTATTATGATTATATTAAAATTATAGTATTTTACAAATATTATGTCAAGTGATATACTATAACGGAACGAAAAGCCGCGCATGCAAAAACGGCGGCTCGCGGCGCAATTCGGCACGGCTAAAATCGGCGTGGGGCGGCGGCTGTTCGGAAAAAGTGCAGCCTTGCAAAGCGTCGCTTTTGAGGATTTGCGAAAAATATAACGGGAGAGGTATATGAACGGAGCAAAAAAATATCTGAAATTGTTTACGTCCTGTTTTTACATCAGCGCGTTTACCTTCGGCGGGGGATTCGTCATCATTCCGCTGATGCGGCGTAAGTTCGTGGAGGATTTGAAGTGGCTGGAAGAATCGGAAATGATGGATTTGACCGCCATTGCGCAGTCCTCGCCGGGGGCGATCGCCGTCAACGCGGCGATATTGACGGGGTATAAGGTCGGCGGTATTCTCGGCGCGGCGGTGGCGGTGCTCGCCACCATTTTGCCGCCCATGCTCATTATCACGGCGATTTCCTTTTTTTACGAGGCGTTCCGCGAAAACGAAATCGTCGCCGCGGTGCTAAAAGGCATGCAGGCGGGGGTAGCAGCCGTTATTTGCGACGTGGTGTTGAAGATGGGGGGCGGCGTTTTTAAGGAAAAGAACGCCCTTTATATTACGCTGATGGCAGTCGCGTTCGTTTTGACGTTTTTTTTGAACGTCAACGCCGCATACATCGTGCTGGGCAGCATCGCTCTGGCGGTCACGGTGCTTTCGGTGAAATATTGCATCGTTAAAAAGAAAAAAGCCAAAAACGCCGCCGTGTCGGCGGAAAATTCCGTAAAGACGCAAGAAGAAGCTTCGGAAAAAAACGAAGAGCTTGCTGAAAGAAACAACGCACGCGAAAAAAACGAGGAAAGCGAAGATTCTTCAGAAGAACTAATTAACACTACCGATGAAAAAGGGCTGGCGGATCGTGCGGACGAGGAGGAAAAAAGATGATTTATCTCGAGCTTTTCTGGGTGTTCGTACAGGTTGGGATTTTCAGTATCGGCGGGGGATACGCGGCGATACCCATCATTCAGAGCCATGTTGTGGAGGCGAACGGCTGGCTTACGATGACGGCTTTTACGGACCTCATCACCATTGCCGAAATGACGCCGGGGCCTATCGCCATCAATTCCGCCACGTTTGTCGGCATAAAAGTCGGCGGGATATGGGGCGGTATCGTCGCCACGCTGGGCTGTATTTTTCCTTCCGCGATCATCGTTTCCCTGCTGGCGTTTTTGTATTACCGTTTCCGCAAGATGAACTTTGTGCGCGACACGCTGGCTTTTCTCCGCCCCGTCATTGTGGCGCTCATCGCGTCGGCGGGGCTGTCCATTCTGATTTTGTCTTTCTGGGGAGAGAGCGGTTTTTCTCCCGACGCCTCCGCTCTCAACGTCGCGTCCGTCATCATTTTTGCCGCGGCGCTGTTTTTCTTGAAAAAATACAAAGCCAATCCCATATACGTCATGCTCGGTGCGGGCGTTCTGGGCGCGGTATTTTATCTTTTGCTGTAAATTTAAACGTGGCGGTCAAGGTTGCCGAAGACACGAAAAAAGGCATTGCGTTTTAACGCAATGCCTTTTGGTTTTATGGCAAAAAATCGTCAGAATTTAGGTTCCTTATGAAAATATTCGCATATCGCCAACGCGAATTTCATGGCGGAGCGCGGACCGTTCGCGGTGATGTAATTTGAATCCGTTGAAACGTCTTCCGCGGTATATTTCGCGCTTTCCATAAGCGAAATAAAGTTCGGAGCGGGGTAACAAGTCGCTTTTCTGCCTTTCAAAAAGCCGTTTTGCGCGAGGACGACCGCGGGAGAAGCGCAAATCGCGGCGACGAGTTTTCCGTTTTGGGCGGCATAGCGGAGCGCATCGAGTATTTTATCGTTTTGCGATATGTTGACCGCGCCGGGCATTCCGCCGGGAATGATGATGCCGTCGTAATCGCGCATGTCGAAATTTTCTGCAAGCACGTCGGCTTTAACGGTAATGCCGTGCGAGCCCGTAGGGCAGTTCCCGCTTACGGAAACGATGTCGCACGCAATCCCTGCGCGTTTTAAGACGTCCGCGGGGGTTATCGCTTCGATTTCTTCTGTACCGTCGGCAAAAATTACCGCTGTCTTCAACATTTTATTACCTCTTTTTTTATTTTTGATTGTTTTCGGCGTGCGGTTCGAAACCGCGAATAAACGCGTCGTTTGCGCCGCCGTTTATAAAATTATAAATCTTTTTTTATAAAAAATCAACGGCAAAAGAAAAATATCCGAAAAAGATTCTTAATTAAACGGATTGTTTTGAAAAACTTTCAATATAAAAACTTCCCCGCAACGCGATTTCGCGTTGCGGGGAAGAATAATTTTGGCAGGGGTGGCTGGATTCGAACCAACGAATGACGGAGTCAGAGGTTTCTGTAAAATTATTAAATTGCACTTAAAATACTGTAAAATACAAAAAAAAGACCGGTTTCAGTATTCTTCCCCACTT
>CASETU010000094.1 GCA_949290895.1 uncultured Bacillota bacterium | reverse complement strand
GCATTCCGCGCCGTTCACGATAAGGGTGTCGAGGGGGTTTTTCGGCGTCAGTTTGACGGCGGTGGGGAAGCCCGCTCCGCCGAGTCCGACGATACCCGCCTCGCGCACGCGGTTGATGATGGTCGCGTCCTCGAAGTTTTCGAGGTTGGGGAAGCGGTATTCTTCCGTGCGGTAATCGTTTTTGATGACGATATACTTCTGTTTGAGTCCCATCGGATTGACGATCTCTTCGATGCCCGTTACCTTGCCGCACACGCTGGAAAAGACGTTTGCGGAGATCGCTCCCGTCGCTTCCGCGATCATCTGCCCCTTGATAACGTCGTCGCCGACGTTGACGATGGGGTTTGCGGGCGCGCCGATATGCTGCGAAACGCTGATTTTCACCGTTTCGGGCGCGGGCATGATTTCGATCGGCTTTTCGCGGCAAAGTTCCTTGCGGTCCTTCACGTGCACGCCGTACCGATACTTTTTGCCTTTGATGATCAAGATATATATCCTCCTGTTGTTGTTTGTATGAAGAGCGGAAAACCGCTTCAACGCGAAAAATATTTTGACGGCAGAATTTTTAACGCGCCGTAGCACGAAAGCCCCACGATGAGCCCCGCGATCGCGCCCGTGAGGGCGAGATAGGGCAGATAGCTCAGCGCTTCGGGCGTTTGCGTAACGAGGCAAAAGACCAGATTCTGCACCAGATTATGTATGACCGCCGCTACGACGCTGATGGCGACGAGCGACGTTTTGGGAAAGAGCAGCCGAAACAGCGTGTATTCCGCGGCAAGCGCCGCCAGCGAGGCGGGCAGGGAATACATGAGCGCGGAAAAATTCCCGCCGAAGACGGCGCCGAGCAGGCATTTGACCAAAACCGTGGCAAGCGCGCTGCCTCCGCCGTATAAAATCAGGGCGAGAAAGGTAAAAATATTGGAAAGACCCATTTTCGCGCCGGGGATAAACAGCGGCGGAAAGAGGCTTTCTATCAGAAACGATATCAAGGCGAGGGCGGCGAGTATCGCCGTTCCCGCAATGCGTTTGGAAGCGTTGTTCATGATTCACCCCGTTACCGGCTGGCGCACGCCGTCGCCCACCGCCGTTACGACGAGCTTGTGCGGCACGCAGACGATCGCGTCGCCGCCGCTACGCACTTCTTTCGTGTGCACGCAGTCCTTGCGCGAGGAGCAGTCCGCATCGATAACGCGGGCGGTGTGTCCGCTTACGTCGATTTCTATGACGTTGAATCCCTTTTCCGACGTTACTGTCACTAAAATCAGACCGCTGTTTTTTTCTTCCTGCACGGCGTCGGAATAAACGGTGCTTTCCGAAAGGGAAAAGTCGTAAACGTACACCGTTTTCCCGCTCAGGGAAATTTCGATTTGAGATACGGCTTTGCCTTTGCCGAAGGGATTATAGCATAAAAAAAGCACGACGATCATGACTGAAACGGATATATATAAACACAAATCAAACTTTTTGAAGGGTTTTGAAGTTTTTATAACATCCGAGTCGATCCTCGCCATACCGTTTCCCGAACGGAGCGTTCTCCGCAAAACAATTATATAATCTTTTATATTATACCGAAAAGGAAAAGCGGTGTCAAGGCTAACGGAAAATATTTTGTCGAAAAAATAAATTTCAAAATTTGCAAATAAATTTATATAAAATGCTTGACAAATTATTAAAACGTGCTACAATAATATCAAGAAAAAAGGAGGAGAGCGCTATGGCGAAAACGATTTATTCGTTGGTTTTGGACGACGAAGTGATGAAGCTGGTAGATAAGGCGGCGCGCAGGGAAAACCTCAGCCGTTCGGCGTTCATCAATCAGGCGCTTGCGGACAAAGTGGGCTACGAAACGGAGATGAAGAAAAATACCGATTTGTTCCGCTATGTGGAAGATATGCTTGCGCAACATGAAAATCTGCATTTTTTCGGCACTTCGCCCAGCGTGGTCACGGTTACGGGCAGCATCGCTTATCGCTACAAGCCGACGATGAAATATCTTGTGGAAATTTATCCGTACGATAATCGGTATCTCGGAGAACTGAAAATTTCTTCGCGGACGGGCAACGAATTCGTGCGGCGCGCCATAGAGGAATTTTTCCGCTTGTGGGCGGCGCTGGAAAAGAAGTACGTGTCGGAAAATCTGCCTTACGTATTCGAGGAAAACAGATTCCGCCGCGTGTTTTTGCGCCCCGATTCCGCTGTGAGCGGGGAGGCGCTGGCGTTTTCCATAACACACTATATCGACGCTTTCGACGCGTTGATAAACGAATATTTTAACAATCTGGACAGCGATAATTTTTCCGTTAAGGACATCGAGTACGCTTTCAGAAAGGAATTTTACGGCAAATTGCTCATTTGAAGGAGGTGAACAAGTATGACGAACAATAATTTTACACAAAAAGCTTTGGAAATAATCGGGGCGTCGCAGCGCCTCGCGGGGGAAAACGGCAACCCCGAACTGACGGAGGAACATTTCCTCGCGGCGATGACCGACGGGGACGGGCTCATCGGCGAGCTGTTGGAAAAAATGCAGATAGATGTTTCCGCCGTGCATGCCGACGCGTTGCGGGCGATAGATAAACTGCCGAAAGCGCGCGGTTCGCAGGTATATGCGTCGCAGGAACTCAATAAAGCGCTGACCGCCGCGGAAAACACGGCAAAGGATATGAAGGACGAGTATATTTCCGTGGAACACATCTTCCTCGGCATGCTCGACAATCCGTCGAACGCGGTGCGCGATATCTTTGCGAAATACGGCGTGAAGAAGGACGCCTTTTTGAAGGTGCTCACCGAAGTGCGCGGCAACGTGCGCATCACCAACGACAACCCCGAAGATACTTACGACGTGCTTAACAAATACGGTTCCGACCTGGTGGAGCGGGCGCGCAAGCACAAGCTCGACCCCGTCATCGGCAGGGACGCGGAAATCAGGAACGTCATTCGTATTCTTTCGAGAAAGACCAAAAACAACCCCGTGCTCATCGGCGAGGCTGGCGTTGGCTAGACGGCAATCGCCGAAGGGCTGGCTATTCGTATCATGAAGGGAGACGTGCCGCAGTCGCTTAAAGACAGAAAGCTCTTTTCTCTCGATTTGGGCGCGCTGGTCGCGGGGGCGAAATACCGCGGTGAATTTGAAGAACGGCTCAAAGCCGTGCTTTCGGAAGTGAAGAAGAGCGAAGGGAAAATCATACTCTTTATCGACGAATTGCACACCATCGTCGGCGCGGGCAAGACCGACGGCGCGATGGACGCGGGCAATCTCTTAAAGCCTATGCTGGCGCGCGGCGAACTGCACTGCATCGGCGCGACCACGTTGGACGAATACCGCAAATATATCGAAAAGGATGCGGCTCTCGAACGCAGGTTCCAGCCCGTTCAGGTAGACGAACCTACCGTGGAAGACACCATTTCCATTCTCCGCGGACTCAAAGAGCGTTACGAAGTGTTCCACGGCGTGCAGATCCACGACCAGGCGCTGATCGCCGCGGCTACCCTTTCGCACAGGTATATTTCCGACAGGTTCCTGCCCGATAAGGCCATCGACCTCGTGGACGAGGCTTGCGCCACCATCCGCACGGAGATCGACTCCATGCCGACGGAAATGGACGACATCGCCCGCAAGATCATGCAGCTGGAAATCGAGGAAATGGCCCTGAAAAAGGAAACGGATACCCTTTCCAAGGAAAGGCTTGCCGCCCTGCAGAAAGAGCTTGCCGAACTGCGCGATAAGTTCAACGCCATGAAGGCGCAGTGGGAAAACGAAAAGAAGAGCATCAACGCGGTTTCCGATACAAAGGCCGAGATCGAAAAGGTCAACGGCGAAATTGAAGCCGCTCAGCGCGTGGGCGACTACGAGCGCGCCGCAAAACTTAAATACAGCCGTCTGCCCGAACTCCAGAAAAAACTGGAAGAGACGCAAAAAGCAGGCGAAAACAAAAAACAGCATACCCTGCTGCGCAATACGGTCACGGAAGAAGAGATCGCGCGCGTTGTCTCCCGCTGGACGGGCATTCCCCTTGCGAAACTCATGGAAGGCGAGCGCGAAAAGATCCTGCACCTCGACGACATTCTGCATAAGAGAGTTATCGGCCAGGACGAGGCCGTTACAAAGGTGACGGAAGCCATCATCCGTTCGCGCGCGGGCATTGCAGACCCCAACCGCCCTATCGGTTCCTTCCTCTTCCTCGGCCCTACGGGCGTGGGCAAGACGGAACTTGCAAAAGCGCTTGCCGAAAGTCTGTTTGACGACGAGCACAACCTCGTGCGTATCGACATGACCGAGTACATGGAGAAATTCTCCGTGTCCCGTCTGATCGGCGCGCCTCCGGGATACGTCGGATACGACGAAGGCGGGCAGCTGACCGAAGCGGTTCGCAGAAAGCCCTATTCCGTCGTGCTTTTCGATGAAATTGAAAAGGCGCACCCCGACGTGTTCAATATCCTGCTGCAGGTTTTGGACGACGGGCGCATCACCGACTCTCAGGGCAGAACGGTAGACTTCAAAAACACCATCATCATCCTCACCTCCAACCTCGGTTCTTCCTATCTGCTGGAAGGCATCGACGAGAACGGGAACATTTCCGAAGAGGCAAAAGAGAAAGTTTCTCAGCTGCTCAAACAGAGTTTCCGCCCCGAATTTTTGAACAGGCTGGATGAGATCGTCTACTACAAACCTCTCACCAAGGACAACATCACCAAGATCATCGACCTGCTGATCAAGGGACTTGCTCAGCGCCTGGAAGACAAACAGCTGAAGCTGGAGATCACGCCGCTGGCAAAAGATTTGATCATCGAAAACGGGTACGACCCCGTGTACGGCGCAAGGCCTCTGAAGAGATATTTGCAGAGCAAGGTGGAAACGCTGATCGCAAAGACGATCATCGCAAACGACCTGCAGCCCGGCAATACCATCGAGATCGGCGCGCACAACGGCGACTTCACCGTGAAGGTACGATGAAAATAGAAAGACCTGTAAACAAAAAGGTGGGTACGGCAAAAGTAAAGTGAACCCCAAAGTTTGGACAAAAAATTAATTAAAATGTTGGTAATGAGTTCGGTATTGTACCGGGCTCATTCCTTTTAGTTTGAGAGATATTCTCTC
>CASETU010000093.1 GCA_949290895.1 uncultured Bacillota bacterium | reverse complement strand
CAGGCCCAAGAAAGTTTTGCATTACCATACTCCGCAAGATTTGTTTGAACTAAATCTCTCCTACTGTTGCACTTAACTTGACAATTTATCGTAATGATATAGTGTAAAACCGCCTGCTTATAAATACGGCTTAAACTTAAAAAAATGCTCTTTGGGAATGCTGGCAACGATTTTTACGCCGTCGTCCAAAAATTCCGTAGATTTTACAAGCCAGAATTTTTCCAGTTTTGCAAGCAAACCGTATACGTCGTAAGAAAAAATCTTATCTACCGAAATAAAAGTGTTTTTAAAGTATTCGTTGATTTTTAATAACAGTTCGTCTATGCCGCGTCCGTCCAGCGCCGAAATAAAAACGGCATTTTTAGGAAAGGGGGAGAAGTCGGCGACTTTGTCGCACTTATTCATTACGAGGATTTTTTCCGCCTCGCAATGAATATCGGAAAGCGTATCTTCCGTAGTCTTAATCTGCGTTTCGTAATCGCCAGTTGCGTCGCACACTATCAAAACCAAATCAGCTTTTGCCGCTGACTCCAAGGTGGATTGAAACGCCTCAATCAAATGGTGCGGAATATTTTTTACAAAACCGACGGTATCAATCAGTACGGCGTTTACGTCGGGAAGTTTTAACTTGCGTAAAGTGGGATCGAGCGTTGCAAACAAGCGATTTTCCACGAGAACTTCTGCGCCTGTAAGCCGATTCATCAGCGTGCTTTTGCCCGTGTTGGTATATCCGACTAAAGCGACGGTTTTGGCGTTGTTTTTTGCACGGCGGTTCGACTGTAAATCTCTGCGGGATTCAAGTTCTTTCAGTCCTTTTTCCAAATATTCTATGCGACGGCGAATATGTCTTCGGTCTGTTTCGAGCTGCGTTTCGCCGGGGCCGCGCGTTCCGATACCGCCGCCTTGCTGGGAAAGCGCCTGACCTTTTCCGCGCAAGCGGGGATAAATGTATTTAAGCTGCGCAAGTTCTACCTGCAATTTGCCTTCCGTGCTCTTTGCGCTCAGCGCGAATATATCCAAAATCAAAGTCGTTCTGTCGATCACTTTGATCCCAAGTGCGTCGCCGATATTTAACGTTTGAGAAGGGGATAGTTCGCCGTCAAAAACGATCAAATCCGCTTTTATTTCAGAATCTTCGATTTCTTCTTTAATTTCCTGCAGCTTTCCGCTCCCGATAAAAGTCGCGGGGGTGATTTCCTTCAAAAACTGTACTTTTGCTCCGACGACATGCGCACCCGCGCTTTCGACAAGCGCACAGATTTCATCTATCGAAGAATCGTCCGCTTTTGAGCAAACGGGTTTTATGATATAAACATTTTCTTCTTTTTTTTCAATCATCTTTATCTCTCAATTTAACCGCCGCGGCCGCACGCTTTTTAATATCTTCCGAAAGAGCGGCGTAGTGTTTTTTCGTGGTATTCACGTCCTTGTGTCCCAAAACGTCGGCAACGACGTAAATATCGCCCGTTTCCCGATATAAATTTGTACCGAAAGTGCTCCTAAGCTTATGCGGCGTGATTTTTTTCAGCGGGGAGACGATTTGCGCATATTTTTTTACAAGATTTTGAACGGCGCGAGTGGAGATGCGCGTTTCCTGCAAAGATAAAAACAATGCATCCTGATTTTTCAGGTTTTCATTCTGCATACGCTCCGTTATGTAATCTTCTAAAGCCGCTTTAACTTCTTGATTAAAATAGAGGATTGTGCGGTTTCCGCCTTTTCTGGTCACCACAAAGCTATTTGCGTTAAAATCGATGTCGTTGACATTTAAGCCTACGAGTTCGCTGATACGGATTCCCGTGCCTAAAAATAAAGTAATAATGGCGACGTCGCGAACCCTTGTTCTTGCGTGAAATGTCTGCTGATGGGCGGATAAGCCGTTTCCCGAATCAGCCGTGTTTATCATTGCGGCGACCTCATCGACTTTTCCGTTGCTGTCGAGTCGAATGATTTCTTTATCGTGAAGTTTAGGCATGGACACTTTTGCTGCCGTATTTGCCGTAAAAACGCCTTTGTTAAAAAAGAATTTATAAAAAGAACGGACTGTAGCGAGTTTTCTCGATTTGCCGCGTTCGTTGCAGCTCTCTTTTTTGCCGTTGATCGTATAGTTCGACAAATAACTTACAAATAGCTCTATATCGGAAGAAGAAAGGGCGTTCAAATCTTCAATGGATATATCGAGAACGCTTTTTTTATTGCGAAAGGTTTTTTTCAATAAAAAATCAAAAAACACCCGCAAATCATAAGCGTAATTTAAGCGCGTTAAGGGCGTAGTACGACTCTCGATACCGACAAAAAATTCTTCAACATAATAGGGCAGCGTGTTCAGAATATTTTCAATTTTATCCAAACATAAAACGGAACGCTGCTCAAAATAACTTTCTTTACTCATACCGCAAACTAAATATAAAAACTTAAAATGATCAATGCAAAAACAAAAATGCAGGCTCGCCGCTTTTGGTCACTTGATTTCCCACGAGAAAAAATGAAAAAACGAGGGGAGAGCCGTTTATTTTTTGCTATGCAATATAATTATATACCAAAATTATGGAATTGTAAATAAATTGAGAAAAGAAACAAGAAAAGCAAAAAATTAAGCTTAAAGAAAATAAATTTACATAGAATTATGTCTGACATAATTCTATGTAAAATAACGAGTAAATTACTAATAATTTTGACTACAAACATCAAGGTAATGAGGGGAATATAATAGATAATCTTAGATAGCAGTAAAATTAAATTATTTCAACGATTTAACGTTGAGAAAGAGAGTTTTGTAAATACAAATTTAATACTTTTTTACAGTTTTTCGCATTTTAGTGTCAATTTTTACTGATTTTGCGCTAATTTTAATCATAGGGAACATTTTATAACTATGCGCAAAACACTTCTTTTACGAATAGATTGTTAAAAAATATACAAAAATAGGAAGTTTTGGCCGTTTTAATAATATTATTTCCTAATAATTATTTTCATTTAATATTTATTGTCGGTTAAATTGCTGCGTTTTCATTTTTATCTGAATTTAAGATTATTCTTTTCAAAATCGTTTTCGTTTTTCTAATCGATTCGATGACGATTTATTCGATTATAAAAAGACATCGTATCGTAAGGTTTTATTTTCAGATTTTACTCAGATTATGTTTTACGTTATTTATCCATTCTTTTCGTTTTTATATTGACTAATTTTTTTATTCGTTGTATAATGTTTTATAAGAAGATTTGCACATATCTCGAAACGATAAAAATTTTTTATGATTTTTCGGAGCCAAATACTCTCGTTCTCATTGCAAATTTTTTTATAAAATTTTAAAAAAATGCCGATTTAAAAAATCGCATTTTAACGCGCTGAGACAGAATACGTTTTATTTTACGAGGGCTAAATTTTTCAAATTTTCTGAAAATACGGAGTTTTTATGGAACAAACCATCAGCAGCGATTTCATACGCGGGCACATCGACACAATTATACTTCGCTCATTGTTCAGCGGCAGCAAACACGCGTTTGAGATTGCGGCATTTATCGAAGAAAAAAGCGGGAATAAATACGAGGTCAAACAAGCCACGCTCTATAGCGCGCTGAAACGGCTTGAAAAACTGAAGTACGTAAAACCTTTCTGGAATGACGCGCCAGGCGGCGGAAGGCGCAGGTATTTTGAAATTACGCCGTCAGGCAAAGCCTTTGCCGACAAGAATTTATCCGAATGGGATTATTCGCGTGATGTCATCGATCAGCTCGTCGACGAAGTTCCTAAAAACCTTGTACACGAATCGGGCGTTGTTCTCCATGGAAAAAGCAACGAATTAAACAAGCGCGAAACAAAAAGTGAACTTACAGCTGAAACGACGCAAGAATCGCAAAAAACTGCCGATTCTATCGAGAAAAACGAGACTGAAGAACGCCGAACGTTTGTTTATATTCGTGAAGAGCCGCAGCAAAATATCGTACGTCAATCCGAAGAACAAAATATCGTTAAAGAAAATATCGAAGAGCGTTCCGCGACGCAACCTACACAGGTCAATAAAACGCGCGACGAAGTGCGTGATCCCGCTCTGGAACGCATACTCAACACTCCTCAAAACGAAATCAATTATCGTGAATTTTTAAATAGCATTTATGAAAGAAATGCAAAAAAACACGTTGAAGACGAGCCGACCGTCGCAGAAAAGCCCATTCAAAGTGAAATGCAGCAGGAAGTTTCCGAAACGGTTTATAAATCTTATGAGACTTCCCCTATCCAAAATTCCGCAAGAGAAAGCGTTTTCGACAAGGATTTTAGGATAAAAATGCGAAATGCTGGAAAAACCGATTTTACCGATCTTTTGGAAAAAGCCGATGCCGAAGGGTATAAAATCAGGGTTTCCACAGGCAAAAACGAACGAATCAGCGGAAAAATACTGATTCAAAAAGTCAACCTGTGTTCATCGCTTGCATTTTTTCTCCTGTTTTTGATAGAATGTCTTATTTGCATATCGGCATATAAAAATACCGACCTTTTCAGCGGCTGGGTTTATTTCGGCGCCATTGCGGCAGCGGCAATACTTCCCGTAACGCAAATTATTGCTTATGTAAGGTTCCCAAATAAAACGCAGTCGGTTTTCAATAAAAATCTGATTTATACCGTTTTAATCATCTTGTTTAACGTATTGCTTATCATTGTCGCCGTCGCCCTGTTGACGAACATCGATTTTTCCGACAAAGCGGAAGTTGCAAAAAAATTGATCATGCCTTCGCTGATTGTTGCAGACATATTCCTGTACTTTTTATTCCGCAACATCTGCGCGAGCATGAAAGGTTTTATAACAAAATAATTTAAGCCCGAACGTGCGTTCGGGCTTTTTATATATTATTTGGCGAAAACAATCATTAAAGATTTGAAAGATACTCTACTTCTTCATTCGTAAGCTTACGAACTTCTCCGCGGTCAAGTCCCTTTAAAGAAAGTTCCCCTATTTTAATGCGCTTGAGCAGTTTTACTTCTTTGCCGACGGCAAGAAACATCTTTCTGACCTGTCTGTTTCTGCCTTCCGTAATGGTTATATGTAATCTGACGGCGTCGCGCGTCTGCTCTACGATTTTAATATTGCTTTTGCCCGTCTTTTTGCCGTCTATAACGACGCCGTTTCTGACCTTATTCAGCGCCTCGTCGGAAATCGTTCCCTCTAATTTCACGAGATACGTTTTCGGTATTTCGTTTTTCGGATGCGTAAGACGATATGTGAGCTCGCCGTCGTTAGTCAATATCAACAGTCCTTCGGAATCATAATCCAGCCGTCCGACGGGAAATACGCGCTTAACATTTTGCGGCAACAAATCCATAACCGTCTTTCTGCCCTTGTCGTCTTTAACCGTGCAAACGTATCCTTTGGGTTTATTCATGATATAATAATCGTATTTTTTGACTGCACTGACGGTTTTGCCGTTCACCGTAACGTGATCCGAATCAATATCGACTTCATCGCCCAAAGAGCAAATTTTGCCGTTGATTTTCACTTCGCCGTTTTCGATCATTTTATCAGCGGCGCGTCTCGACGCCACGCCGCATTCCGCCAGATATTTATTGATTCTCATAAATTTTTTTCCTTACATTAATCTACTTCGTTAATTGTATAGATTTTTTCGGAAAAAATCAAGTTATTTGCGATATAAATCCGCATTTCCCCGACAGCTTGATCTTTTTTTGTTCCCTTAGGCAAAATATGCGGTAAATCATAACAAATTTTAACGTTTTGAAACTCTTCCTCCGTCAAAGGCAAAACAACATCGCGCTGGATATAAACGCCGATATTTTCCTGATTTTCGGCAGGTAAGAAATCCACGATATAATCGCTTTCAAACAATTTATACAGTTTATAGTAGGAATGAAATTTATCGAAATGCGCTTTTGCCGTTTCAAACATGATCGGGCAATTCAGCACGACGGATACGAGTTCCATTCCGTTGCGTTCGCAAGAAGAAACGAGACATCTTCCGGCTTTCTTTGTGTATCCCGTTTTTACGCCGGTCGCACCTTCACACTCAAACAACATTTTATTTTTATTGACGAGAAGACGCTTATAAGGCATATCACCGTTGGAAATTTCTATTTTTTTCGTGGATACGATTTTCTTAAAATCATCATTTTTTAATGCATACGCGGTAATGCGCGCCAAATCTTTTGCCGTTACGTAATGGTTATCGTTCGGCAAGCCGTGCGGATTGACAAAGTTGGAATTTCCCGCTCCGATTTTTCTTGCGGTTTCATTCATCAACTCGGCAAAATTATCTATACTTTTCCCCACGTGAAGAGCAAGCGCCGTTGCAGCGTCGTTTCCCGAACGCAACATCAGTCCGTAGAGCAATTCCTCCACGCTTAAAATTTCGCCTTCCCGCAAATAAATGCTTGATCCCTCTATGCCCACCGCCGCTTTTGGAACGGTTATTTTTTCCTGCAAGTTTGCATTTTCTATTACGCAAATAGCGGTCAAAATTTTCGTGGTGCTTGCAGGGTACATTTTTTCATCGGCATGCTTTTCAAATAATATCCTGCCGGAGCCGACTTCGAGAACGATTTCGGAATCTAACGGATACGCTTTAGCGCAAAATACGTTTGCGCTTGCCGTTGCGCCACATAATAAAAACAATGCGCATATTGTTGTCAGTATCAGTCTTTTCATATCAATTATCCTGTTGCAAATTATCGATTATATCCGTAGCGGTATCCATGAGCTTACCTATATCGCCCACGGAAACGACTTTAAATTTTCCGTTTTCCTGTACGAGAAACCCCGCCGGTTTCATGGAAATGATCGCGCCGCTGCCGCCGGCAAACGGAAGTGCGCCGTCCTTTTTAAATAATTTGACTTCCCCGTATTCGCCTCCGCCCGTCATAAATCCCATCGTCACTTTGCTGATGGGAAAAACCGTTCCGCCGTCGGTATGGATCGGCTTGCCGACAACGGTATTGACGTCTATAAGGTTGTTTAAATTTTTCATTGCCGTTTCGATTACGGCATTTATTTTGTTTTCGTAATCCATTTTTCTATCTTCCTCAAAAACAATTTAAAAAATGTTATCAAAATCGTAAAGATATTGAATACGACTTCGATTTCGGCTGAAATTTTAAGAACGTTTTTTTCTTCGTATAAAAGCACGTCGCTTTTAAATATCGTATTGCCTTCCGCCGATTTTCTCAATGCACCGTAAATATTCGATGCGATATTGGATGCAACGGCAAACATAAACGGTAATTGCGGCAAATCTTCGCTTCCGAGTTCCGTCAGCAAATTGATTTTACGAATAAAATAATTCTTCCGCAAATTAAAATTCGACCGCATTCCGATAAGCGAACGATACGGCAATATCAATGCCTTGTTTTCGCTGACATGAATTGCAAATCCTTCCCGAATTCTTTCGATATAGCCGCCTAAAATCGAAATACCGTATATGTGTGCCGAAAAGAACAGCTTTTTATAATTTTTGTCGTATATAAACCGCAAATTCAAAATAAACGGAAAAATTAAAAAAAGCGCGGTTATCATCACGGCATATATTTTGAACACGTTAGTAATATTCGCAATGACCGAAAATTTATGCGCGTACATAAAATAAGTCCGCAAAGGTAAATCTTTGCGGACCGATTAAATATCATATCTAAAATTAAATTTTTTCCACTTTTTCGTCTATAAGGAAATCGGGAATTTCTTCCTCTTCGATAGGCGGCAATTCGAACTCTTTTTCCTTAGTTTGAATTTTTTCCGCCGCTTGAGTAACATTAGACGGTTGAGCGTCTTCTTCAACATATTCTTCACGGCTGTAAAGATAATCGTCATCGTTTGCCACGCCGTGAATTTTGGCTATCCTGTCGAGCAATTCGTCATAATCAGGCAATTCGTCGAGAGAAGAAATCTGAAACCTTTTCAAAAATTCGTCCGTCGTTCCGTATAATATGGGTTTTCCGACGGCGTCTTTTCTGCCCACGGGCTCGATGACTTTGAGTTCGAGCAATTTCTGCACCGCATATTCGCTGTTTCCCCTGATTTCCTCCAAGTCCATACGCGTTACGGGCTGTTTATAAGCGATGATTGCCGCGGCTTCGAGCATGCTCCTGGAAAGCTCGCGCTCTTTAATGGGATTAAGTACGGACGATACTTCGTCGGCATATTCGGGGTTTGAAGCGAATTGTATTTTTTTATTGAACATCAATAGCTGAATCCCGCAATCGCCGCTGTATTTTGCTTGCAGTTTTTTTATCGCCGCAACGATTTCTTTTTCTTCGACTTCGAGCTTTTCCGCAATATCTTTGATTGCGATCTGATTGCCCGAAACAAAAGCGATCGATTCAATTATATTCGTCAATTTCTCCGATTTCTTCATTCCTGTCTTCCCTCAACGTTATCGTAATATCGTCAAACACGCCGTTTTGTTCGACCTTGATATATTGCCATTTCAAAAGCTCAAGCATTGCCTGAAACGTCGTGATGAGTTCATTCTTTGTATAATACTCGCTGAATAATTCAAAAAAACTCATGCACTGCCGCTCAAGTAGCGTTTCTTTGATAAAGACCACTTTTTCCGCAACGGTAAATACGTCTTTCGGAATCTCCTTTTGCGTATCTTGCTCGCGTTTCTTTGCGTCAACCTTCAGCAAAAGTTTAGAAAACGCCGCTATCAGACCCTCTAAATTAAAATCTTTATAGACGATTTTTACGTCGCCTGCAGACTTATCCGGCTCTTTATAAAAACGGTTCACGTTTTCCTGTAATTTTAACTTTTCGCTCGTTTCTTTAAATAGCTTATATTCTTCTATCTGCCTGATGAGCGCCTGCTCGGGATCTTCTATGTCTTCCAAAAACTCTTCAGGCTTAGGCAACAGCGCTTTCGACTTTATTTCAACGAGCGTCGCCGCCATATTCAGGTATTCGCTTGCTTTTTCCACGTCGATGACGTCCATGGACGCAATGTATTGCAGATACTGATCGGTCACTTGCGACACGAAAATATCCTTAATTTCGATTTTCGCCTCTTTAATAAGATGAAGCAGCAAGTCGAGCGGACCTTCAAAATTGTCGAGTTTTGTTGAATAATCCACGACGGATTCAAACTCAGCCATCAGAAAAACAACCCCCAGAACCAAGTGATCGGAAAACCGATAATGTTCGCACACCAGCGCAACGCAATGCCCAGTATGTCAAAAGACGCCAACGCGGGAATCCAACCCGTGATAAAACTCCAAGCGATAAGCGCAAGCAGAATATACTGCCCGTAATTCCTCAAAAACCTGTAAACGGGATTCGCGTGCGACACCGTGGCGTCGATGAGCCGAAAACCGTCCAACGGATAAACGGGCAGCAGATTAAAGACGATAAACGTCAGATTGAACTGAAAAATAAGATACAAAGTCGTGACGATAACGTCGTCGAAATACCCCCAGTTTTGCGGCAAATTAACGGATAATCTAAACAGCGGATACACGACAAAAGCCAAAATATAGTTAGCCAAAACGCCCGCGACGGACACCCACACCATGCCGCTTTTATACTTTTTGAAATTATACGGATTGACCGGAACGGGTTTTGCCCAACCGAACCCCACAAAAACAAAGCAGATAAGCCCGATAAGGTCAAAATGCGCAAACGGGTTGAGCGTGTATCTGCCGTTGATTTTCGGTGTATCGTCTCCGCACCTTACCGCCGCAAAACCGTGTGCAAATTCGTGAAAAGGCAAAACGACCATAACGGCGAGAAACATACATATATACATCAAGACTCTTTCTATCATATCATACCGAATTTTCCGCCCGTAAATTTCCCCCGACGGAAAACATTATTTTTAATTATATACCATATATGGGAAAATTGCAAGAAAAACGCCGCAATATCTTGCGGCGTTCACTTAAGCGTTATATTAAAGAAGTTTACAATCCGCATCGCCGCGGGCGATGTCTTCATAGGTTTGGCCTTTTACAAGATAATCGCTTTCCCCGTTTTCCACCAAGATGACGGGCGGCACCGCGTTGCGGTTATAATTGCTCGCCATGGAATAATTATAAGCCCCCGTAGAAAGTACCGCGAGTATATCGCCGCGCTTTAACTCGGGCAAAAAGCAATCTTCCGCAATAATATCTCCGCTTTCGCAGCACTTTCCCGCGATAGAATAACGCTCTGTCGCCTTGTCGTTCATGCGATTTGCCGCCACCACGGTATATCTCGAACCATATAAGGCATGGCGCGGGCTTTCAAACATACCGCCGTCAACGGCGGCATAATTCTTTATTCCTATTATATTTTTGATATTTCCTACCGTATAAAGCGTAATGCCCGCCTCGCCGACGATCGACCGCCCCGGCTCAAGAAACAAAAACGGCTTTTTCAATCCTTTTTTTAAAATGCATTTCTTCAGCGTTTGCGCGATAACGCGAATATAATCGGCGTATCCTTCTACCGACAATTTTTTATCATCGTCGGTATAATAAATCCCGAATCCTCCACCGAGATTCAACGCCTCGAACTCATAGCCGAGCTCGTCTTTTATTTTCTTGTAAAAATCCGTCATTTTCTCTGCTGCAAGCGCAAACGATTCCTTTTCGAAAATCTGCGAACCGATATGACAATGTAGCCCGATCAGACGAACGCCTTTCGAGGAAAGCGCAAGCTCGATCGCCCGCACGGCGTCTCCGTTCATCATGGAAAAACCGAATTTGGAATCGGGAGTCGCCGTCTGCACGAAATGATGCGTATGCGCTTCCACGCCGGGGTTTACGCGAAGCATGATTTTTTGAACGGTGTCTTTACTCTCGCAAAGCGCGCTCAGCCTTTCAATTTCGGAATAGGCATCGCATACGATGACGCCGACGCCGCTTTCTACGGCAAATTTTAGCTCGGCGTCCGTTTTGTTGTTGCCGTGCATAACGAGTTTCTGCGCCGAAATGCCGCCTTCTAAAGCCGTATAAAGCTCACCTCCCGAAACGACGTCCGCACCGAGCCCGAGCTTGTCGATCAATTTGTAAATCCCCTTACAGGAAAAAGCTTTGGACGCATACAAAACCCGACCTTCTCCGTATTCTTTTTCCAAAGTGTCGCGGTAGACGCCGCAGATATCTTCAATATATTTTTTATCGTAAACATAAAGCGGCGTGGAGTATTTTTCCGCCAACTCCACGCAATCCGCCCCGCCGATAAAAAGATGTCCGTTTTTACCCGTTTTCAAAGTATCTCTCGTATTCATATTTTTATTTTACCAAAGAAAATCTGTTTGTGTCAAGATAAAAACGTTAAGTTATTTTTATAGGTCGTTAACAATTAGTTATGTAAAAAAGCAAAGCAAATATGCTTTGCTTTTTTACGGTTATAAAATTCCCCATTCGCTTATAATGTTCTTAATAATATCGAAATAGGTTTGTTTTTCGACTGTTTCATAAGCTAAAACGTTGATTTCTTTAACGAGTACATTATCTTTATAGACATTCAGCACGCCTATCTTTTCACCCTTTTCCACAGGCGCTTTCACGCGCTGAGCAGGAATAAAATCGATATTGAGCGCAACTTTTTCGTTTTTCTTGCAGAACTGATAATACGACTCTTCCGCAATACCCTTGACGGTTTCCTGTTTTCCTCCGACGACTTCCGCCTGAATATCGAGTGGTGTTTCTTTATCGACAATCAGTTTGTTTTCAAAGTTGGCAAAACCGTAATTAAACATCGACGAAACGTCTGCAAAACGCGTTTTGGAGTCGGGCGCTTTGATAACAACCGACACGAGGCGCATATTTTTGCGAACAGCCGTAGCTGCAAGGCAGTGTCCCGCCTCGCTGGTATATCCCGTTTTACCGCCGTCACAGCCTTCGTAGAAGCGGATAAGCTTGTTCGTGTTGGAAATTTCCGTCACCCTGCCGCCGTCATGCTTGATTTCGTCCATCCAAATTTTTGAAAACCTGAAATAATCCTTGTGCTTTGCAAGAGCCGAAAACATAACGGCAACGTCCTTTGCGCAGGAATACTGTTCTGCTTTCGGAAGCCCCGTGCAATTGCTGAAATGCGTATCGTTCATGCCGAGAAGCGCGCATTTTTCATTCATTTTTGCGACAAACGCGTCTTCAGAACCGCATATTTGTTCCGCAATCGCCACGGAAGCATCGTTGGCGGAAGCGACAACGATGCCTTTTATGAGCTCGCTCACCTGATATTCTTTATTTGCATCGAGAAATATCTGAGAGCCGCCCATTCCCGCAGCATTCGCGCTGACGACGATAGTATCGTTTAATTTCAGATTTCCGCTTTCGATTTCTTCAAAAGCGAGATTAAGCGTCATAATTTTACACATGCTTGCAATAGGCAAACGCTCGGTCTCGTTTTTTGCGTAAATTTGCGTACCGCTATGAAAGTCCATCAAATACGCCGATTCGGATTTCGTTTCCAAGCCGACATCGGCAAGCGTTTTATGCTTTACGAGTTTTACGCCGCTGACGGCGACCGCAAAAGTCATAAACATTAAAAATACAGATAACAGTTTTTTCATTTTACCTCCGTAAATCATTACGATTTTAAAATTTCTCTAAAACTATTTTCTGTATTTTTTGAAAATATATTCACATTATGAAAAACATAATCAATGTTAAATTTAACAGTAAATAACTACTTATCTTCGATGTTTTGTATCGCCACGCCGAAACCTCGTTCAGGATCGTTGATAAAAACGTG
>CASETU010000092.1 GCA_949290895.1 uncultured Bacillota bacterium | reverse complement strand
TCGCCGAGCAGCGACGCGATCTCCTGCGCGACGCGCATCTGTTTTTTGATGACTTCGTCGGTGGTGGTGAGCGTTTCCAGCTTGACGGCGTTGAGTTTTTCGTTGTAGTCCTCTTCTTCCGTGATGTCCTTCATCACGCCGAAGAGCACCTTTTGCTTTGCGAGCAGGATAACGGAAAGTTCGATGGTCTTGCCCGTCTTTTCAATCCGAATCTTCTTGTTGTGCACGTCCTTGCCCTCTTCCAGCGCGAGGACGAATTCCGTCGGGTTCATGAAGTCGAAGGCGGCGCGCCCCTTGACTTCCTTTTCGGAAATCCCCAAAATTTCCTTTGCTTTGAGGTTGATTTCCGTAATGTTCATGTCGTTGTCCAAAAGCACGATGCCGTTGGGGCTGTTTTGTATGATTTCGTAGGACATCGACTCCGCCTTTTCGCGCATATAGGGCAAACACATTTCGATTTCCGCATAGCCGTTCGCAACCGCCCACGCCTTTTCGCGGCAGCTGTTGTAGCCGCAGGCGCCGCAGTTGAGCTCGTCGCTCTTCGTCACCTTGCCCGTACGCGCCAAAATTTCCGCGATTTCGCGCTCGCTCGGCACCCGCTCGTCGGGGCGCATGCGCTTGTATTCGTGCGCGAGCGTAACGCCTTCGGGCACCTGTATTTTACCCGAAATTTTATTTTCTATATCTTTATTCGTATATTTTCTTATCGCCGCGTTCGCCTTGACCGCGCTGCCCTTGTGAATCAGGCTGCACGGACCGTTGACGCAGGCGTATTCGCAGCTGTTGAGCTCCAGAAACATTCCCGAAAGGGAATCGATGTTTTCCAGTACCTCGCGGCACTTGTCCGCGCCGTCCACGGCAACGTATTCGTAGCCGTCGATGTATTTATCGAAAGACTTGATGATGCCGCGGCTGATGGGATAATATTTCGCGCGGTTGACTTCCCCCGCGCCGCCGAGCGGCAGGCGGGATATCGTCTTTAAGTCGATATCGTTCTGCTCCAGCAGATTTTTTAAGTCCTCGAAGGTCAAAACGCCGTCCACCACGCCGCTTTCCCTGCCCTCGCGCTTTTTGGCGATGCAAGGTCCGATGAACACCACTTTTGCGTTCGGATGCGCGCTTTTAAGCATCTTCGCGTGCGCGAGCATGGGGCTGTCCACCGGCGCGAGGTATTTGAGCGCATCGGGATAATAAAGCTGTATCATGCGGTTGACCGCGGGACAGGCCGATGTAATAAAGTTCTTGTATTTCCCCGTCTTCAGGAGCTTTTCGTATTCCCCCGTGACGGCGTTCGCGCCGACCGCGGTCTCCTCCGCATCGGCAAACCCCAGCCTGCCGAGCGCGAGTTTCATCGGCAGAAAATCGTCGATTTCAAAGCTCGACACGAAAGAGGGCGCAACGCTTGCGTAAACTTCCGCGCCCGAGGAGAGCAACGCTTTTATTTCATTGATTTCGGTATGCACGCGCTTGGCGTTCTGCGGGCACACTTCCGTACATTTGCCGCACAGAATACACCGCGCCGCGATGATCTGCGCCTGGTGATTGATGACTTCTATCGCCTTGACGGGACATTCCCGCAGACACTTATAGCAATCCCTGCATTCCGCGTTTTTAAATTCCAGATAATTCAGCATATTCCCCAAAACCGCTTAACCGATGAGTTTAACCACGATGTCGTTGAAAAAATCCGCCGCCTCTTCCGGCTTGACGGCGTAATATTCGTCGTCCACGAGTACGCTGACGCCCTCTTCGTTGCAGCGCCCCACGCAGAACGTGCCGCCGAGGTCCACTTCCCCCTTGAGATTGTTTTCCGCGATCAGCCGCTGAAATTCTTCCACCACCGAACGCGCCCCCTTGATATGGCAGGAACTGCCTATGCACACCGTAACTTTTACCATGCCGTAATCCTCTTTAAGCTTGATTTTTTCTTATTTTTCCGAAAGCAGCAGCTCCTTGAGCTGTTTGGAAAGCACCGCCAGCGACGACGCCATATTTTCGTTTTTCACCGCCACGTTGTCGGGGACGATTATATATGCGGGTGAAAAATTCCATATCGCGCGTATCCCCGCCGCGATGAGCTTGTCCGCCGTCTCCTGCGCGCATTCCTTCGGAAGGGTGATGATGCCGATTTTGATGCCCAGCCTGCGGATCAGATTTTCCATTTTCTCCACGCCGAACACCTTTTTGCCCGCGACTTCCGTTCCCACGAGCGATTTATCGAGGTCGAACCCCGCGACGATCTTGAATCCGTATTCTTCAAACCCCTTATACGCCATCAGCGCCTTGCCAAGATGTCCCACCCCCACGATGACGGCGTCGTTGACGTCGTTGCCGAGGTAATCTTCCAGCACCGAGACGAGGTCCTTCGTCATGTAGCCGACTTTCGGTTTGCCCGCGTCGCTGATACAGGCAAGATCCTTTCTGACCTGCACTTCCCCGAGGTGCAAAGCGTTCGCCAGCGTAGTCGCGGAAATGTATTCCGGCGCATCCGCCATGGATTTGAGATAATTGAGATAAATCGGCAAACGCTGCAAGGTCGCCTTGGATATTACCGTCGTCATTCGTTTCTCCTTTTCTTCCTTAGCTATTTTAACACATTTTTTCCGCCGTGTAAAGTATTTTTCTAATTTCAATAAAACAATATCGATAAGATTTTATCGATAAATGTCTTTTTTGAGAACCGACAACATTTTGTGATTTTTTAAGAGTTTTCACGAATAAATCACACCTATAAAAAAGTAAGTTATTCTTTAACGATTTATTTTTCCTTGCGTTAAAAAAACCACGGCGTGCGCCCGACCGGGCGCGCGCCGTGTTAAAAATTTTATATTTTACCAAATTTTAACATTTTTTAAAAATCACGCGTTCCGTCCGACGCGCCCGAATTTTGCACAGCTTCCGAATCAAAATCTCCGCTTTCCGCGCTTTCCGACGATGATTCCGCAATATCTGCGTTTTCCGACGGAAGCGTTTCCGCAGGCAAGTCGGCCTTTTTTCGGTGCTTGCTGAGTTTGATGTTCGCGCCCATGATGTCGGACACTTCCGAAATCGTGACGAACGCCCCCTCGTCCACCGCGGAAACGATGGATTTGAGCCGAGACACCTCAAAGCGGTTGACCACGACGTAGACGACTTTTTTCTTTTGGTCGGAATAGTACCCGCGCGCTTCGAATACCGTAATCCCGCGCCCGAAATAGGAGCTGACGCACTTGAGCAAAAGATCGGGATTTTCCGTGATGATCATGACGGCTTTCGCCTTGTCGAGACCGTCGACGATAAAGTCCACCGCCTTCAGCCCTACCGCGTAGGAAATGACGGAATAAAGCGGCAGTTCCCAGGAATCGAACAAGATGCCGCAAACGACGTATAAAACGACGTTGAATATCATCACAAACGTGCCGACGGTGAGATTGAGTTTTTTCGCAAACACCAGCGACATAACTTCCACGCCGTCGATCGCGCCGCCCGAACGTATCGTCAGCCCGCTGCCGATGCCCGAGACCAACCCGCCGAACACCGAGGCGAGCAGCAAATTACTGCCCGCGATGGGCGAAACGCCCTCCCCTATCGACGGAAACACCTTTTGAAAAAGAGCGGACATCGCGGAATAAACGGCGATTGCATAGAGCGAGGATATCAGCATTTTTATCCCGAGCCTTTTCACAGCGAAAAGATACACGGGAAAGTTGAGTATTATAAGCCACAAACTGAGCGCGAGGGGCGTCGTTTGCGCGAGCAGCATGCTCGTGCCGGAAAACCCGCTGTCGATGAGTTTCACGGGCATCAAAAAAACCGTCACGCCAAACGCGTTGATAATGCCCGCGAGGGTGAGAAAAATATATCTCACACACTCCGCCCTAACTGATTTACCACGCAATCAAGTTTCCTCCCAATCCCAAAAAATTCAAAATTTTATTGAGGGGAATGGCGTAACCTTCAAAAAAAGTTTCCCCGCCGCTTTCGCTTTCCGTTACGGCGCCGGCGAAATTCACGCCGACGATCTGCGACTTTTCGTTGACCAGCATACCGCCGCTCGAGCCTTGATGCGTGATCGCCGTATGACATACCACGGGATAGGTAACGGCGCTAGACGCGACCGATTCGGTCAGTTCCACGGCGGAATAACCGCGCACTTTGCCGAGCGTGACGGAATTGAACTTTCCGTCGGGCGCTCCGACCGAAGCGACGACGTCGCCTTTATCCACGCCTTCTTCCGCAAAAGGAACGACGTACAAATCGGGGTATTCCCCCGCCATGTCCCGCTCGGCGGCAAACTTCACCACCGCAAGGTCGTCTTCCGCGGAATTTTTTACCACTTCGCAATTATCATAAGGATTGCCGTAACAATCGTAAAGGGTGACCGCGTAACTCGGAAAAGACGCGTCCTCCGCGACAACGTGATTGTTGGTGAGCGCGTAGTACCACCCTTCTTCATATTCGTATATCACGCCGCTGCCCTGCGAAGCGTAAGTTTCTGCCGTAATGCCGAACCCGCGGGAATATATCGTTTCTATCTTTATGCAGCCTTTGACGGTAGTTTCACTGAGCGTATTGACAAAGTCCAGATATTCCGCGCGGTTGATATTGAGACTGCACGCGGAAAACGCAAAAGCCAGCGCCAGCGAAAGCGCCAAAGCAAAAAACTTCTTTTTCATTTTATTTCCTTTTCGTTTCAAACTTGAGAAACGATAATCTCCATATCCCCCGCAACGCTAAACGCACCGTATCCCGCGGGGACGAAGAAGGTATCGCCCTTTTTCGCCGCCTCATCGCCTACGCTGCCCGTACCCGAAAGCACCGTGACCGCCATAAAACTCTTTTCGTCGGCGACGAACTGCTTTTCGCCCGCGACGGAATATTTCGCCACTTTAAAATACTTGCATTCGCCGATGAGCTTGCCGCCGTTGTAATCTTCGTTGAGCGGGGCGTTATGAAATGCCGAAAGGTTCGTCACCTTTTTGGCCTTTTCCACGTGCAGTTCCCGCGCGTTGCCGTTCTTGTCCTTTCTTCCGTAGTCGTAAACGCGGTAGGTAAGGTTGCTGTTTTGCTGGATTTCCGCAATGAGACAGCCCTTGCCGATGGCGTGCACCGTGCCCGACGCGATGAAATAATGTTCCCCTTTTTTCACCTTGAAAAAGTTGAGAAGGTCGAGCACCGTATCGTTTTCGATGGCCTTGCCGAATTCTTCCGCCGACACGTCTTTTTTAAATCCGAGATATATCCCCGCGCCCTCTTCGGCGTCGGCGATATACCACATTTCCGTCTTGCCGAACTGCCCTTCGTTTTTCAAGGCATATTCGTCCGACGGGTGCACCTGCACGGAAAGGTTATCCTTCGCGTCGATAAATTTTATCAGAATAGGGAAAAAGGGAAATTTCGCGGCGTTTTCGCCCCAATCCTTTTTCGTCGCCACGTCTTTAAGCTCCCTACCGTCCGCAAGGCGGCTCGGTCCGTCGGGGTGGAAGGAAAGCTCCCAGCTTTCGGCAATCCTGTCCTTATCGCTCGTCTTTCCGTATTCTCTCAATTTATTACCGCCCCAGATGTAATCTTTTGTTTCGGGATATAACTTTTCTATTTTCATGATTTTTCACTCCTTAATTTATGTTTTGCAAGCCGCCTTTATTCTTTAAAATGCCAAAGCACGGCATAGCCGTGCTTTTATTATAATAAAAATATAAAGATTTTGCAATCGTTTTTTTACAAACCGACGTTTATTTTCTGTCGCCGAGCTTTTGCAGCGTTTCGCAATACGCGCACCTGTGCATGCCGT
Source organism: uncultured Bacillota bacterium (assembly GCA_949290895.1). Taxonomy (GTDB): domain Bacteria; phylum Bacillota; class Clostridia; order Christensenellales; family Borkfalkiaceae; genus UMGS775. The sequence continues at coordinate 11,565 of CASETU010000092.1, read as the reverse complement.
TTTCCTCTTCCGCTTTATAAAGCGGCGCGAGTTTTTCCAACCGCGTGACGCACTTTTTGTTGGCGCACTTTCCGCCGAGAACCGTTTTTTCGCGGATATAAACGCTATCCTTTTCCGTAACGAGTTTCAAGATGAGCGCCATGCGCATGAGCTTGCCGTTGAGCGTCTGGCGGAAATACGCCGCCCGCGGATCGTCGTCCACTTCCTCCGCTATCTCGTTGACTCTGGGCAGAGGGTGAAGAACCGCGCATTCTTTTTTAGCGAGTTTCATCTTCTCCGCCGTGAGAACGTAGCAATCCTTGACGCGCTCGTATTCGCTTTCGTCGTCGAACCGCTCTTTCTGCACGCGCGTCATGTAAAGCACGTCGAGCTTGCCTATAACGGATTCGAGGTCGGACGTTTCTTCGTAACCGGCGTGCGCCCTGTCGAGCGTTTCCAGCATGTAGGCGGGCAGTTTCAGTTCCTCGGGGGAAATCAGCACGAACTTCACGTTTTCATAACGCAGCATCGCGTTGATGAGCGAATGGACGGTGCGCCCGTATTTCAAATCGCCGCAAAGCCCTATGGTGAGACGATCAAACCTGCCGATCTCGCGGTGTATGGTCAAAAGGTCCGCGAGTGTCTGCGTGGGGTGGCTGTGACCGCCGTCCCCCGCGTTGATGACGGGAATGGGCGATTTCAGCGCGGCGGCATACGCCGCACCCTCGTACGGGTGGCGCATGGCGATGACGTCCACGTAATTGCTCACCACGCGCACCGTATCGCCTATCGTTTCCCCTTTCGATGCGGAAGAACGGCTCATGTCCGCACAGCTTATCACGCTGCCGCCAAGCTCCAGCATCGCGGCCTCGAAACTCATTCTCGTGCGGGTACTCGGCTCGTAAAAGAGCGTAGCGAGCTTTTTGCCCGCGAGGATATGCGCGTATTTTGCGGAATTTGCAAGCATGTCCTCCGCCGTGGCGACGAGCTCGTCGATCTCCGTCACATTAAGGTCGGTGATGTCGAGAACGTGCCGCATACCTTACCTCCCGATCCAGCTTTCGTCCGAAGGATTGTCGCGGAATTTGATGAGGCGAGCCTTGTCTTCTTCCTTAATATATCCTTCTTCGGCGGCGACTTCGACGAGCGCGTCCAAATCGCAGAGGCTGATATTTTTCACGTTCGCCGCGGCGAGGCGTTCCAAACCCTTTTTCATGCCGTAAGTGAAGATGCTCACCACGCCCAGAACCTCTGCGCCCGCGGCGCGGAGCGCCTCCACAACCTCGATGACGCTGCCGCCCGTGGAAATGAGATCTTCCACCACCACGACCTTTTCGCCCTTTTCAAGTTTGCCCTCGATCTGGTTCGTTCTGCCGTGGTCCTTAGCGCCGCTCCTGACGTAACCCATGGGCAGTTTCATGATGTGCCCGCAGATCGCCGCGTGCGCGATACCCGCCGTACTCGTGCCCATGAGCACTTCGACTTCGGGATAATTTTCTTTGATAAGCTGTACCAGCCCGTTTTCCACGTCGCTGCGCACCTGCGGTGCGGTAAGCGTTAAGCGGTTATCACAATAAATCGGGCTCTTGATGCCGCTCGCCCAGGTAAAGGGCTCGTCGGGGCGGAGAAACACCGCGCCGATGGACAATAAATCTTTTGCAATCAGTCTTTTCATATTCTGCTCCTTAACCGAGAAATTCTTTCAACGCTCTTTCGTAAGCGGCGACGGGATCCGTCGCCGCGGTTATCGGACGGCCGACCACGATATAATCCGAACCGAGTTCGCGGGCTCTTGCGGGCGTGGTCACGCGGACCTGATCGCCCTTGTCGCCCTCGGCGAATCTTACGCCCGGCGTAACGGTCAAAAACTTTTCACCGCAGCGCGCGTGTACCTTGCCCGCCTCGAGCGGCGAACACACCACGCCGTCCAACCCCGCGTTTTTCGCGTTTTCCGCATAGTGCATGACCACTTCGTCGATGGGCTTTTCTATCCACAAATCCCTTTCCATCGCCTCCTGCGAGGTGCTGGTGAGTTGCGTGACCGCGATGAGCAGCGGGCGCGTTCCGTCTTCCCGCGTAAGTCCCTGCAGCGCCGCCTCCATCATCGCCGTCGCGCCCGCCGCGTGCAGGTTGCACATATCGACGTCGAGCCGCGAAAGCACCTTCATCGCCTTCATGACGGTGTTGGGTATGTCGTGCAGTTTCAAATCGAGAAATATCTTGTGCCCGCGCGCTTTTATCTCCTTTACGATGGCGGGACCTTCGGCATAGAAAAGCTCCATGCCTATCTTAACGTACGGTTTTTTATCCGTAAACTTATCCAAAAATTCCAGCGTTTGCGCCCTATCTTTAAAATCGAGCGCGACGATGACGTCTTTCATTGATGTGCCTCCCCGATGATTTCGCTTAATTTTTCCACTCCGTATTTTTGCATGACGCGCGGCAGATCTTCGATGATGTCCTTGCAGGCATACGGGTTAACGAGGTTTTCCGCCCCGACTTCCACCGCGCTCGCCCCTGCAAACATCATTTCCAGCACGTCCTCCGCCGAGGACACGCCGCCCATGCCGATGATCGGCAGGGAAACCGCCTCGTACACTTCGTAAACCATTCTCAGCGCCACGGGAAAGACCGCGCGCCCCGAAAAACCGCCCTTGACGTTGGCGAGTATTGGCTTTCTCTTTTTCAAATCCAACCGCATGCCGAGCAGGGTGTTGATGAGTGCCAGCCCGTCCGCCCCGCCGCGCTCCGCGGCTTTTGCCGTCGCCGTGATGTCGGAAACGTTTGGCGTCAGCTTGACGTAAAGCGGCTTTTTCACCGCGCTTTTCACCGCGCGGGTGACCTCTTCCACCTTGGCGGGCTCCACGCCGAAACTCATACCGCCCGCGTGCACGTTGGGACAGCTGACGTTAAGCTCGATGAGCCCGACGACGTCCTCCTTATCCAGCATGGCGGCGGTGTAGACGTATTCGTCCACGGAAAATCCGCTTACGTTGGCGATCGCCTTTTTATGAAATACTTTTTTCAGTTTCGGCAGCTCTTCCTTTACCACCTTTTCCACGCTGGGGTTCTGCAGCCCCACGCTGTTCAAAAGCCCTTCCGTACACTCCGCGATGCGGGGCGTCGGGTTGCCGAAACGCGCCTCCTTCGTGGTGCCCTTCAAGGCGATGCTGCCGAGGATATCGATATCGTAAAAATCGTTGAATTCGTAGCCGAACCCGAACGTGCCGCTGGCGGGGATAACGGGATTGTCGAGCCGAAGTCCCGACAAAGTGACGCTCGTATCTACCATATTATCTCCTCCTTTTTCAGCACGGGCCCGTCCTTGCAAATCCGCTTGTTGCCGTATTTCGTCTTGCACGTACAGCCCATGCAAGCGCCGAAACCGCAACCCATGCGCTCTTCGAAGGAGTATTCCCCCGCGCCGTCGAACGCATTGTAAACGGCTTTGAGCATGGGCTCGGGACCGCAGGCGTAAACGTAGCTGTGTTCCGCCTTAACCGCCGTGACAAACCCCTTTATGCCGTAGCTCCCGTCCGCCGTGGTGACGTAAACGTCTGCGCCGAGCGCGCGGAATTCTTCTTCGTAAAAGATTTCTTCCGCGGTATTGAAACCGAGTATCACGCTCACTTTCTTGCCCGCGGCGATCAGCTTTTTCGCGAGGTTGTAAAGGGGCGGCACGCCCACCCCGCCGCCGATGAGGAGCGGCTTATCCCCTGCGGCGCTCAAATCGTAGCCGTTGCCCAGCCCCGTCAGGATATCGAGCTTTGTGCCTTTTTGCATGAAGCTCATCTTTTCCGTGCCCTTGCCGACGACCTTATAGATGATTTTAAGGTAATTTTCGCCGTAATCGCATACCGATATGGGGCGGCGCAGGAACAGACCGTCGATTTTGATGTTGACGAACTGCCCCGCGCGCGTTATCTTGGAAACGTCCCCCGAAAGGGTCATTTCATATACGTTTTTCGCTATATTCCTGTTGGTGAGGACTTCAAACATTTCACTCTCCGTCGATGGTGGATATCGTGATGGTAATCTCTTCGAGCACGTCGAGCAGCACGCGCACCGTGTCGAGGGCGGTGAACATCGTCACGTTGTTCTCCACCGCACAGCGGCGAATGAGATAGCCGTCCGACTGCTGAGAGAGCGAATCGACGTCCCGCGTGTTGATAACGTAATTGACGTAACCTTTGCGTATCGATTCCAAAATGTCGCTCTTGCCGTCGCTTATCTTGCCCTTCACGCGGGTGCGGATTCCGTTCTTCTTCAAAAACTTCGCCGTGCCCTCCGTCGCCTCGATATTGAACCCGAGGTTATAAAAGCGGCGGATAAGCGGAAGAGCCTCTTCCTTGTCCTTGTCGCATACCGTCACCAAAATGGTGCCGTAGTTCGCCACGTTCATGCCGCTCGCCTGCAACGCCTTGTAAAGCGCGCGGGTCAGCTTTTTGTCGTAACCGATCGCCTCGCCCGTAGACTTCATTTCCGGGGAAAGGTAGGCGTCCAGCCCGCTTATTTTGGAGAACGAGAACGCGGGGACTTTTACGTACCAGCGCTTTTTCTCTTCGGGATAGACTTTCGTGAATCCCTGCTCTTTCAGACTCTTGCCCAAGATGACCAGCGTGCCGATGTCCGCAAGGTTGTAACCCGTCGCCTTGGACAGGAACGGCACGGTACGCGAAGAACGCGGGTTGACTTCGATGACGAAGACGTTTTCGTCCTTATCGACGATGAACTGGATATTGTAAAGTCCGACGATGCCGATGCCGAGTCCCAGCTTGCAGGTGTAGTCGAGTATGGTCTTTTTCACCTTTTCGCTGACGCTGAACGTCGGATACACGCTGATGGAGTCGCCCGAGTGGATACCCGTCTTTTCGACGAGCTCCATAATACCCGGCACGAACACGTCCTTGCCGTCGCAGACGGCGTCCACTTCGAGTTCCTTGCCGACGATATATTTATCCACCAGAACCGGCTGTTTTTCGTCGATCCTGACGGCGTTTTCAAGATAGTAGCGGAGCGCCTCCTCGTTGCCGACGATCTGCATCGCCCTGCCGCCCAAAACATAGCTCGGGCGCACCAGCACGGGATAGCCGATGCGTTCGGCAGCGCGCACGCCGTCCTCGATGTTGGTGACAGCCTCGCCCTGCGGTTCGGGAATGCCCAGCTCGTTCATTATTTTTTCAAACGCGTCGCGGTTCTCCGCGCGCTCGATGGCGTCTACGCCCGTGCCGACGATCTTCACGCCGCGCTTTGCCAGCCCGTCCGCCAGATTGATTGCCGTCTGCCCGCCGAGCGACACGATGACGCCGTCAGGCTTTTCCATTTCCAAAACGTTCATCACGTCTTCGATGGTCAGCGGCTCGAAATAAAGCTTGTCGCTGGTCGTGTAGTCGGTGGAAACCGTTTCGGGGTTGTTGTTGATAATGATCGCCTCAAACCCGCTTTCCTTGATGGTCTTTACCGCGTGCACCGTGGAATAGTCGAATTCCACGCCCTGCCCGATACGAATGGGTCCGCTGCCCAGCACGACGATCTTTTTGCGGTTTTCCACGATCGATTCGTTTTCGCGTTCGTATGTGGAGTAAAAATACGGGACATAACCGCGATATTCGCCCGCGCAGGTATCGATCATCTTATATACGGGGAAAATACCGTACTCTTTGCGCGCGCTATAGACTTCGTCTTCCGTCACGTTCCAAAGCTGAGCGATGTATTTATCGGAAAATCCCATCTTCTTCGCGGCGCGAAGAACGTCTTTGTCGCCTTTATGCGCCTTGACTTCCTCTTCCTCGTCCACGATGTTTTTGATGACTTCCAAAAAGAGCATGTCGATTTTCGTGACGGCGTTTATCTTCTGCAAACGCTCGCCGCGGCGGACGAGTTCGGAAATGGCGAACAGTCTGTCGTCCCTGCCGTCCTTGATGTAATCGAAAATCTCTTCCGTAGAAATTTTCGCAAATTTCGGGCTGTAGATATGGCATACGCCGACTTCCAGCGAGCGGACGGCTTTGAGGATACTTTCTTCCAGCGTCCTGCCGATGCTCATGACTTCGCCCGTCGCCTTCATCTGCGTGCTGAGTTTGTTGGACGCGCCGGCGAATTTATCGAAGGGGAAACGCGCGACCTTAGCCACGACGTAATCGAGAGCGGGTTCGCAGCAGGCAAGGGTATTTGCCAGCTTGATCTCGTCGAGCGTCATGCCGACGGCGACCTTTGCCGACACCCTCGCGATGGGATAGCCGCTCGCCTTGGACGCGAGGGCGGAAGAACGCGAAACGCGCGGGTTGACTTCGATGAGATAGTAATCGAAAGATTCGGGGTCGAGCGCGAACTGCACGTTGCAGCCGCCTTCGATCTTCAGCGCGCGGATGATTTTGAGCGCGCTTTCGCGGAGCATGGAAAATTCTTTCATCGTAAGCGTCTGGCTGGGCGCGACTACGATGGAATCCCCCGTATGTATGCCGACGGGATCGACGTTTTCCATACTGCAGACGGCGATGGCGGTGTCGTTGGCGTCGCGCATGACTTCGAATTCAATTTCCTTGAAACCTTTGATGCTCTTTTCCACCAGCACCTGTCCGACGGGCGAAAGAACGAGGGCGTTTTTCAATATTTCGCGGAGCTCTTCTTCGTTATCGGCAAAACCGCCGCCCGTGCCCCCCAGCGTGAATGCGGGACGAAGAACCACGGGATAGCCTATCTTTTCCGCCGCCGCGACGCCCTCTTCCATGCTGTTCGCGATGAGGCTCGGCAATACGGGTTCGCCCAGCCCCTGGCAAAGTTCCTTAAAAAGCTCTCTGTCTTCCGCGCGCTCGATGCTTTCGAGACGCGTGCCGAGCATTTCGACGTGACATTCTTCCAAAACGCCTTTCCTTGCGAGCTGCATGGCGAGGTTCAGCCCCGTCTGTCCGCCGATGCCGGGAATGATGGCGTCGGGACGCTCGTATCTTAAAATCTTGCCGAGATATTCCAGCGTGAGCGGTTCCATGTAGACCTTGTCCGCCGTTTGCGAATCGGTCATGATGGTCGCGGGGTTGGAGTTGACGAGCACCACCTCGTACCCCTCTTCTTTCAGCGCAAGACATGCCTGCGTGCCCGCGTAATCGAACTCGGCGGCTTGACCGATGACGATCGGGCCGCTTCCGATGACAAGTATCTTTTTCAAATCTTTTCTCTTAGGCATTGCGGTTCTCCTCCATTAAAGCGATAAATTCGGCATAAGTTTGGGCGTCGGGATAATACTGCACGGAAAACGCCTTGTCTTTTACACATTCCAGTCCCTCCGCGCCGCCGTCCTGCACGCCTTCCCGCGTCACCGTGAGCGGCGTTTTTTTCAGGCTCTCTTCCGACACGGTATAGGAATGATTTTGCGAGGTTACGTAAATTTTACCCGTCTTTACGTCACGCACGGGATAGTTGGAACCGCGGTGCCCCGCTTTCATCTTTTCCGTTTTCGCGCCGTAGGCGAGCGCGAGGATTTCGTGTCCCAGCCCCGCAGCAAATACCGGCACTTTTCCCAAAATCCGCTTTGCCACGGCGACGGTCTCCTTTACGTTTTCCGGATTGCCCGGGCCGTCGGAAAGGAACACGCCGTCGGGACTCATGCCGAGTATTTCTTCCGCCGCCGTATCGTAAGGAACGACGGTCACGTTGCAGCCGAGTTTATTGAGGTTTTTCACGACGCTCAAGCGGATTCCGCAGTCCACCGCCACGACGTTGAAACGCGGGTGCGCTGTTTTGGAATACCATTTGCGCGGCGTGGAGACCTGCTTTACGAGATCCTTCGCTTCGCCCGTTTTTTCTATCAGCGCCTTCGCCTCCGAAACGGGCAGGTCTGCGTCGCAGATACAGCAAAGCATCGTACCGTTATCGCGCAGATGCGTCACGAGCTCACGGGTATCGAAACCGTAAATCCCCGGTATCGAGCACTCTTCCATGACGCCCGAAAGCGTTTTGGTACAACGGAAGTTGCTGGGATGATCGTTGTAATCGCGCACGGCGAACGCGCCGAGCGCGGGGACTTTCGTTTCGTAATCTTCGTCGCATACGCCGTAATTGCCGATGATGGGATACGCCATCACCACGAGCTGTCCCGTATACGCGGGATCGGACATAATTTCCTGATAACCCACGCACGAGGTATTGAACACCGCTTCAAGAACTCTCGTTTCCCTTGCTCCGAAAGCGTAACCGTAATATTCGCTTCCGTCTTTCAAAACTATTTTTCTGTCGAACTTCTTTGCCATACGACCCTCCCGTTATAAATCGTCATCGCGCATTCGCCGAATACTTCGTATCCGTCGAACGGCGTGCTTTTTCCTTTCGATATGAATTTTTTGCCGTCAATAATCGATTTTTTATCCAAATCGAACACCGTAAAGTCCGCCCTTTTCCCCTTGCCAAGCCAGCCGCCCGCAATGCCGAAACGCTTTGCAGGGTTTATGCTCATCAACTCGACGAGCTTTGTCAAAGAAAAGATGTTTTTCTTTACGAAATTCGTATACAGCAACGCAAACGCCGTTTCCAGCCCGCTTATTCCGAACGCGCTACCCGCAAGCCCCTTGCTCTTTTCCTCTGCGGAATGCGGTGCGTGGTCGGTGGCGATCATGTCTATCGTGCCGTCGAGTATCCCCTCGATGAGCGCGTCCCTGTCCGCTTTCGAGCGGAGCGGCGGGTTCATCTTGAAACGCCCCTCTTCGCGCAAGTCTTCGTCGCTCAATAAAAGGTAGTGCGGCGCGGTCTCGCACGTTACGTCAGCCCCGTCCGCCTTTGCGCGGCGAATGAGTTTCACGCTCTCCTTTGTCGAAATATGGCAGACGTGATGTTTATGCCCGATTTTCTTCGCCAAGGCGAGGTCGCGTTCGATCTGTTTATATTCGCTCGCCGAAGAAATGCCCCTGTGCCCGTGCGCTTTCGCATAAGCGCCGTCGTGTATGTATCCACCGAAGAGCAGGCTTTCGTCTTCCGAGTGAGCGGCGACGATCTTTCCCAGCGATTTTGCCCGCCGCATCGCCTCCTCCATCAGCGCGGGGTTTTGCACACCCTTGCCGTCATCGGAAAACGCGACGACTCGCTCCGCCAGCTGTTCCATGTCGGCAAGTTTTTCCCCGCGTTCGCCCTCGGTGATGCAGCCGTAAGGATATACCGCTATCGAGGCGTCTTTTTTTATGATCTCCTCCTCGACGGCGAGATGTTCGACGCTGTCGGGAAATGGGTTTAAGTTCGGCATGGCGCAAACCGCCGTGTATCCGCCCGCCGACGCTGCCGCCGTGCCGCTTTTCACGCCCTCTTTATAAAAAAAACCGGGTTCTCTTAAATGTACGTGTACATCGATAAAACCCGGTAAAATGATTTTGTTTTTTAAAGAAATAACGGCTTCGCCCTCGGAAGAAAATGATTTCCCCTCGGCTGCGGGATTTAAAATGCCTGTCACAAAACCGTTTTCTACCGCTATGTCGAACGGTTCAAGACCGTTCTCAGTCAATAAGCGCGCGTTTTTGTAAAACACTTTTTTCCGCTCCTTCGTAATTTTTTCTATAATACCAAATCGGCAGAAATTTGTCAAACGCTTTTGCAACCGCAACGCGAAATTTTTAAGGAATTTTTTGCGCTCCGAAACCGCGCGGAATTTTCGCCATTGCCGCAAGGGCAACGCCTTGCGGCAATGGCGGGAAAAAAGTCATAAATCGAGCCAGCCTTCTTTCGCTTTGAGCCCGAACCCGTCGGCGATGATTTTGAGCTGCGCGTCGGTAATGGTGTTCTTGATAGGCAGGTGCGCTATCTTCAGATAGAGCTCCGCCGCCTTTTCCACCGTTTCGATGAGTCCGAACGCCTCGTCCATCGTCCTGCCCGCGCCGTAAATGCCGTGGTTTGCCCAGACGACCAGGCGGAATTCCTTCATCTTTTCCGCCGTCGCCTCGCCGATTTCGTTGTTGCCGCAAAGCATCCACGGCAAAACGCCGATCCCGTCGGGGAACACCACCATACATTCGGTTATCATGCGCCAGAGCGTGCGAGTGAATTCCCGTTCGTTCAAATCGTGCACGAAGGTCATCGCCAAAATGTTGGTCGGGTGCGTGTGCATGACGATGCGGTTTTCGCTGTCCGCGGAAAGCCTGCTCATATGGCTCATGAGGTGTGCGGGCAGTTCGCTGGTGAATTTGCCGCCGTCTGCCCAGCCCCACAAAAGGCGCGCCGTTTCGCCGTCGGGCGCTATCTTGATAATCCCTAAGTTATTTTCGGGGTCTTCGTCTACGTTTTTAAAGTATTTGCCCGTACCCGTGACGAGAAAATATTTGCCGACGAGCTTTTCCGCCTTAAACCCCATGGGGATTTCGCGGATATATTCATCGGTATCGAGATACTTTTCCACTTCCTTTTCGTCGAGCATATAGCTGACGTTGCCGCCGTTCCTTTCGTCCCAGCCGAGACGATACATATTCGCGCACGCCTTGCGCATTTCTTTCACGAAAGGCGCGTTTTTCACGTCGAGCACCGTCTGCGTGATGCTCCTTTTGATCTTATCTAAATTCATGTTTATCTCCTCCCCGAAAGCACTTCTTTTTCGTATTTTTTCACTTCTCCGAGCCAGTCGCCACCCGCGTTTTCCCGACGCAGATATTCTTCCCAAACATCGCCGAACGGCATTTCCTTCACCCGCTCGGAAACCGCCATGAGCTCGGTGAACTCCCCTGCGTTTTGCAGCGTTTTCATCTTTTCCTGCGGCATCAAGAGCGCGTACAAAAGCGCCTTTTGCATATTGCGCATACCGACGATCCATGCCGCCACGCGGTTGATGGACGCGTCGAAATAGTCAAGCCCGATGAGCACCTTATCCTCCGCTCCCGCAAAGACGATTTCCTTTGCGATCTCCTTGAGCTCGTCGTCGAAAAGCACGACGTGGTCGCTGTCCCAGCGGACGGGGCGCGTCACGTGCAAGGCGAGTTTGTCGTTAAACAAAAGCATGGACGAGATCTTGTCGGAAACCGTTTCCGTCGGGTGGAAGTGCCCGTTGTCCAAAAGACAGCAAATCCCGTTTTTCGCCGCGTAATTCATGTAAAATTCAAAAGACCCCACGGTGTAGCTTTCCATGCCGATGCCGAACACCTTGCTTTCCACCGAATCGACGATGTATTTTTTATCGTATTTATCGGCGTAAATTTCGTCGAGGGACTTTTTCAGACGCGCGCGGGGCGCCGTGCGGTCGGCGGGCACGTCCTTGAGACCGTCGGGAATCCACACGTTGCAAAGACACGGCGTGCCGAGCTTTTCACCGATATAAGCGGAAATCTTTCGCACCGCCCTGCCGTGCCGCACCCAGAACGCGCGGACGCTTTCGTCCGCCGCCGATAGCGTGCCGTTTGCCGAAAGCGGGTGCGAAAAGAACGTGGGGTTCATGTCAATCCCCAGATTCCGCGACTTCGCGTACTCTATCCACCTTTCGAAATGTTCGGGGCGCACTTCGTCCCGACTTACTTTTTCGTCGGAAACGGCGTAGCTCGCGTGCAAATTGATGCGCTTTTTGCCGGGGATATAGCGGAAGGCAAAGTCCATATCGGCGGTGAGTTCTTCAAAATTGCGCGCCTT
>CASETU010000091.1 GCA_949290895.1 uncultured Bacillota bacterium | reverse complement strand
GAGCAATCCCGCGATAATGCGCACCATATTGTATAAAAACCCGTTCCCGCACACCGTGACGAAGATAAACTCCCCGCTTTCTTCCACATCGAGGGAATAAATCGTGCGCACGGTATCCTTTACCGAGGAATTCGCCGCGCAAAAACACTTGAAATCCTTTTCTCCGATCAGCGCTGCAGCCGCTCGGCGCATTTCGTTTACATTTAAAGGCAATGTGCGCGTCGCATAGCGTTCGTAAAGCGGACGCTCGACGTCGGACACGTAAAAACTGTAACGGTATGTCTTTTTCTTAGCGGAAAAACGGGCGTTGAACCCTTCCTTTTCCCGCTCGCTCTTTATGACGCGGATATCCTTTGGCAACAGCCCGTTCAGCGCGGAGGCGTAATTTTCCGCGGGAATGTTTTCCTTTTTTACGGAAAACGAGGCGACCTGCCCTTTCGCGTGCACGCCGCTATCCGTTCTGCCGCTGCCCGTGACGGAATTTTTCTCCCCTGTCAGGCAAAAAAGCGCGTCCTGCAGTTTTTCCTGCACGCTCACGCCGTTGGGTTGGATTTGCCAGCCGCAATAGTTCGTGCCGTCGTATTCGACGGTGAGCTTTACCGTCATACCGCCACCCCCAGGACGCCGTTTAAAAACACGATGCCGACGATGAGCCCCGCGGTGAGTAAAAATCCGATAAAATCGCGGTACGTCAGCCGCATTTTCTTGTATTTGGTGCGCCCTTTCGCACCCGAATAACAGCGGGCGTCCATGGCGTCGCCCAGCTCGTCCGCACGGCGGAAAGAGCTGATGAGCAGAGGAATGAGTATGGGAATAAGCGCCTTGATGCGTTTAAAGATGTTGCCGCTTTCAAAGTCCGCGCCGCGGGCTTTTTGCGCGTTGATGATGCGGTCGGTCTCGTCCATCAACGTCGGGATAAAGCGGAGCGCGATGCTCATGATGAGCGCGAACGCGTGCACGGGAAATTTCACCCATTTCAGCGGGGTGAGTAGGCTTTCGATGCCGTCCGCTATTTCCACGGGGGTGGTCGTAAGGGTCAGAAGAGCCGTGCCCATGACGATGAGAACGATGCGCAGGGAAATGTGCGCCGCGCGGAGCAGTCCCACGTTCGTGATCTCGATGACCCACCATTTCGCCAGCACCGTTCCCTCGCGGTTGAAAAGCACCTGCAGAATCGACGAAAAGACGACGAAAAACAAAATGGCTTTGATGCTTTTTAGCACTTTCAAAAAGGGCACGCGGGCGAAAAGCGTGGTGAGCAGAATGAACAAAAACGCCGCGGCAAAGCCGAGGAAATAAAATTCCCGCACCAAAAACACGGCGACGATATAGGCGATGGACAGCACGATCTTTACGCGCGGGTCCATCTTGTGAACGAAGGATTCCGCGGGATAGTATTGCCCGAAAGCGACGTCTTTCATGACTCTTCCCTCCCGCGCCACTTTTCGAGCACTTTATTTGTAAAGTCCTCCACCGTAAAATCGGTGTCGATATTCACGCCGTTTTTGCTCAGCTCTGCCGCAAGATAGCCCGTGACGGGCACGTCCAGCCCCAGCGATATAAGCCTGTCGGCGTCGCAGAAGAGTTCCTTCGGCGGGGCGACGGAAATCACCCTGCCGCCGTCGAACACCGCCACCCGGGTGCAGTGTTCCGCGACGTTGTCCATGTCGTGCGAAATGATGATGACGGTCTTGACGAAACTTTTGTGCAGTTTATGGAGCAGCTCGAAAAATTCCCGTTTGCCCTTGGGGTCGAGTCCCGCGACGGGCTCGTCGAGCACCAAAATTTCCGGTCGGGCGACGATGACCCCCGCGATGGCGACGCGGCGCTTTTGTCCGCCGGAAAGATCGAAAGGCGATTTGTCCTTGACTTCCGCATAATCGAGCCCCACCGTCTCCAGCGCGTCGCGCACGAGGCGGGCGACTTCTTCCGCGGAACACTCGGGACGGAAGTTCTTGAGCGCGAAGGCGATGTCCTCCGCCACGGTGTCGGCGAAAAGCTGGTATTCGGGATACTGGAAAACCATGCCGACGCGGGAACGCAGTTTTTTGAAATCGCACTTTTTGTCGAGCAAGTCGAATTCCCCCACGCGCAGTGTCTTCGTGCCCTTGTCCGCCTTGAGCAATCCGTTGAGGTGCTGCACGAAGGTGGACTTTCCGCTGCCCGTATGCCCGATGATGCCGAAAAATTCCCCTTCCTCTACGGTCAGGGAAACGTCCTTGAGGGCGGCGACGGCGAATTTCGACTTAGGCGAATAGATATGGCTTAAATTTTCCGCAACGATCCGCATAACTTTTCACCTAACCGTTCTTTATCGTATATCCTGCCCAGCGCCATGCCGCCCGCGCGGAGCTTGTCCGCGATGAGGGTGGGCACGGGCACGTCGAGTTCGTATTTTTTCAACTCTTCTTCCCGCGAAAAAATCTCTTCGGGCGTCCCTTCCATGACGATCTTTCCGTCGCTTAAAACGATGACCCTGTCCGCGCGGCACACTTCGTCCATATAGTGCGTGATGGTAAGCACCGTCATGCCGTTTTCGCGGTTGAGCTTTTCGACGACGGAAGTCACTTCCTTGCGCCCCTTGGGGTCGAGCATGGCGGTGGACTCGTCGAGCACCAGCATTTCGGGACGGATCGCCAGCACCCCCGCGATGGCGATGCGCTGTTTCTGTCCCCCCGAAAGCCGCGTGGGCGTGGACTTTCTGTATTCTTCCATGCCGACGGCTTTGAGCGCGAAGTCGATGCGCTCGCCAATCTCCTTGCGCGGCACGCCGAGGTTTTCCGGACCGAAAGCGATGTCGTCTTCCACGATGGAGGCGATAAGCTGGTTGTCGGGGTTTTGAAACACCACCCCCACCCGCTTGCGGATTTCAAAAAGGCTTTGCTTTTCCGCCGTGGAAAAACCGTCCACGACGACTTCTCCCTTCGTGGGCAACAAAAGCCCGTTCATCAGCCGCGCCAGCGTGCTTTTGCCGCTGCCGTTATGCCCGATGACGGAAACGTATTCTCCTTTTTTGATGTTGAGCGAAACGCCGTCCAGCGCGTCCCTTTCGGTCTGCGGATAACGGAATTTCACGTCCCTGATTTCAATAAAACTCATATTTGAATATTTTACCATATTACGCCGAAATACACAAATATTTTTCGGCAAAAAAGCCCGATACCGCCCTTTTTTGCGGCTTTAAGGCGATTCGAAAAGCCTTAAGCGCGCCCCGCTTCGCCGCTTAGCGTATTTTTACGCCGCTTTGCATTGCGCCCGCGCCGAAACAAACGCAACGCGGAGAAATTTGCGGCAAGTTTTTGATTTCTATTGACTATTTTTATTTTTAAATATATAATATAGGTGCTTTTATAGTGCTTTACACATTATTACAGGTTTAAAGTCACAAATTTATTTTTTGGAGGCAAATTTATGAGCATGAAAATGACCATCGACGGAAATACCGCTGCGAGCCATGTAGCTTATGCGTTTTCCGAAGTGGCGGCTATTTATCCGATCACGCCTTCTTCGCCTATGGCGGAAGTCGCGGACGAATGGTCGGCTGCCGGCAGAGTCAATATGTTCGGCCAGAAACTCCGCCTTGCGGAGATGCAGTCCGAAGCGGGCGCGGCAGGCGCCGTTCACGGTTCGCTTTGCGCGGGCGCTCTTACGACCACGTATACCGCCAGCCAGGGCTTACTTTTGATGATTCCGAATATGTACAAGATCTCGGGCGAACTGCTCCCGACGGTCTTCCACGTCAGCGCGAGAGCT
>CASETU010000090.1 GCA_949290895.1 uncultured Bacillota bacterium | reverse complement strand
CTTCCGCACAGTTGCAGACTTTCTTTTCTTCGTCTTTCATTTTTCTTCTCCTTTCGATTTTTTGCTTTTCAGATAACCTTCGAGTATGTACGTCGCCGCCAGAGCGTCGACATACAGCTTGCGCTTTTCCCTGCGCATGTTTTCCGAAATCAGCGTGTTGTGCGCCTCCGCGGTGGTGCAACGCTCGTCCGATGTGAAAACGGGCACGTCCACGGCGTTTTGCAGCGCCTCGATAAAGACGCGCGTATACGCCGTCTGGGCGCTTTCGCTGCCGTCGAAATTGAGCGGAAGTCCGCACACGATTTCGTCCGCCGCCCGCTCTTTTATCAGCGCGGCGATGTACGCAAGGTCGGCTTTAAGGTTTTTTCTCGTATACGTGCCGACGGGAAGAGCGTATGTGCCGAACGGATCGCTTGCGGCGATGCCGATGCGCTTACTGCCCACGTCGAGCGCGATAACTTTTTTTATCGTTCCCGCCATAGCTACAGTTTACCATAATTTGCCGCGCTTTTCAATAAAAATACGGACGAAAGACAAAAAATATTTCTTCCGCCCGTAAATTCTTGTTTGCAGGAAATTATTCCTTATCCGCCGAATGCTTTTTCATGGATTCGGCCTTTTCGAGAACCTGTTCCTGACCTTTTTTTACCGCCTGACGCGCTTTTGCGGAATTCGTGGCGAGCACTGCGCCGCCGAGCATTCCCAAAATCACGCCGACCAAAAATTTGTCGTCCATAATTTCTCCTCCCCGAAGTTTATTATGTGACAAATTCCGCATTTTATGCGCCCGAGCGCAACGCGCCGCGGCAAAAAAGGTTTACGCGCCCTGTTTTTTTCTGTAATCTTCGATGGCTGCCTTGATGGCCTCTTCCGCCAACACCGAACAGTGCAGTTTCTGCGGGGGAAGTCCTTCGAGCTCCTCCACCACCTGCTTGTTGGTGATCTTCAGCGCGTCGTCGAGCGTCTTGCCCTTGATCATTTCCGTCGCCGTCGAGGACGTGGCGATTGCCGCCGCGCACCCGAAGGTCTTGAACTTCGCGTCGGTGATGACGTCGTTATCGATTTTGAGCGTTATCTGCATGATGTCGCCGCAGGTGGCGTTGCCCACCGTGCCGATAGCGTCGTAATTTTCCACTTCGCCGACATTTTTCGGGTCGGCAAACACCTTCATGACTTTTTCGTTATACATATTCTTTCTCTCCTTCTTCCGTTTTAAAAAGCGGCGACATCGCCCTGAGTTTTTCCACCGTTTTCGCTACCACGTCTATGGCGTAATCCACTTCCTCTTCGGTATTGTCCGTGCCGAAGGTAAAGCGAATGGAGCCGTGCGCCGTTTCCGCGGGCACACCCATCGCGAGGAGCACGTGCGACGGTTCGAGCGAACCCGAAGAGCACGCCGACCCGCTGGACACCGAAATCCTCGCCAGATCGAGGTGGAACAAAATCCCCTCGCCTTCAATATACTTAAAGGAAAAATCGGCGTTGGCGGGAAGTCTCCGCGTCCTGTGCCCGTTGAGCTTTACATCGGGCACGCGGGCGAATATCCCGTTGATGAACCGCTCGCGCAAAGCGGTGACGTAACGCGCGTTTTCTTCCATATTTTCGTTGGCAATCCTGAACGCCTCCGCCATGCCGACGATGGCGGGCACGTTGGTGGTGCCGCCGCGCTTCATGCGCTCCTGATGTCCGCCCGTCAAAATGGAATCGACGCGCACGCCGCTGCGGATATACAGCACGCCCACGCCCTTCGGCCCGTAAAACTTATGTCCCGAAAAGGACATCATGTCCACGCCGAGTTCCTTGACATCGAGCTTCAGCACGCCCGCCGCCTGCACCGCGTCGGTAAACATCATTATCTTGTGCTCGCGGGCGATCTCGGCGATCTCCTTCACCGGCTCGATGGTGCCGACTTCGTTGTTTGCCGCCATTACGCCGATGAATATCGTATCGGGGCGAATGGCTTTGCGCACTTCCTCGGGGTCGACGACGCCGTATTCGTCCACTTTGAGATACGTCACGTCAAAGCCGTCCTTTTCCAGCTGCTTTGCCGTGGTGAGCATCGCGGGGTGTTCGATACTGCTGATAATGAGATGTTTCCCCTTTTCGCGAAGGGCGTGCGCCGTGCCGCGGAGCGCCCAGTTATCCGACTCCGTGCCGCCCGATGTGAAGTAAATTTCACTCGGTTTGGCGTTGATCAGGCGGGCGATGGTATCGCGCGCCTCGTCCACCGCTTTCACCGCGTCCCGACCGAACGCGTGCTGCGAGTTGGGGTTTCCGAACACTTCCGAAAAATACGGAAGCATTTTATCGAGCACTTCTTTTTTCACGGGCGTGGTCGCCGCGTGATCGAAATAAATTCTTCTTTCCATATTCTGCCTCTTAAAAACTTTCTTCCAGCATATCTTTGAGCGAAACGGAATCGAGAAATTCGTTCATCTTCTCATAGAGTTTCCGCCAGACCTTGCCAGACTTACATTCGCACTTTTCGCACGCCGAGGAAACGCAATGCACCAGCTGCATATCGTCTTCGAGCGCCCGCGTGATCTCTCCTACCGTCGTCTTTTCGGGGGGACGTACCAGCATATATCCACCGCTCGCCCCGCGCCGCGCCGTTACGATGGAATTTTGCGTCAATATGCGCATAATCTTTTCGAGATATTTTCCGCTGACGCCGATCTTCTCTTCGAGCTCGGTCGCCGACACCGCGTCGCCGTACCGCCCCGCGAGGATCTGACACGCCTGCAAGCCGTAATGCGCTTTGGAAGACAGTTTCAACTCTTTTTCTCTCCCGTTTAATTCCTACCTTTTTGGTTGCAATTGTATTATAGTACGGGTTTCAATATCTGTCAAACGTTTTATATCAAAAAAATCCCGTCCGCGGAAGATTTTTTCCGACGAACGGGATAAGAAATACCCTGTAAAGCGCGGCATCGCCCCTTTGCCCCGCGCGCCCGACTGAAAAGCAAGTCCCTTGCCGAACGCCGGATTTTAGCGGCGCGCTTACAACATTAAAAAGCGATACCTTGCGGCAGGGCGCGCGCACGGCACGCGCCCTGCCGCCGCAAAGAGTTACCGACAATGTCAGATGATTTCCAGCTGTTTTAACGCTGAGGCGATTTTTTCCGCGGCGAATACCATCTGCTCTTCGGTATGCGTGGCGGTGTAGCTGGTGCGCAGTAAACTCATGCCGACGGGCGTTGCGGGGCTGACCACGGGATTGACGTAGACGCCGTTTTCAAAGAGGATTTTGCACGCTTCGAAAGTATTTTTGTCGTCGTATGTATAAACGGGAATGATGGGCGTTGTGCTTTCGATGATCTTGACGCCGCGCTTTTTGAGTTGCGCCCGCATGAAATCGGAAATACACGCCAGCCGCTCCACCCGTTCGGGTTCGGCTTTTAAGATAGAAAGCGCCTGCCGCGCGCAGGCGACCGACGCGGGCGTTATGCTCGCGCTGAAGATAAAGGGACGGGAAACGTGGCGCACGTATTCGCATATCTTTTTATTCGCCGCCATGTATCCGCCTAAAGACGCCAGCGACTTGGAAAAAGTACCCATGTAAATATCCACCTCGTCTTCGAGATGAAAGTGCGACGCCGTGCCGCGGCCGCCCTCGCCCAGCACGCCCAAACCGTGCGCGTCGTCCACCATGACGCCCGCGCCGTATTTTTTGGCAAGGCTGACGATTTCGGGCAGCTTGCATATTTCGCCGCTCATGGAAAACACGCCGTCCGTGACGATAAGCGCTCCGCCGACCGAAAAATCTATGGATTTAAGTTTGTTTTCCAAATCTTCCATGTCGGAATGGTTGTAACGGAGCATCTTTGCAAAGGAAAGCCTGCAGCCGTCGTAAATGCTGGCGTGGTTTTCCTTATCGCAAAGTATGGTATCCGTCCGCCCCGCAATCGCGCTGATGATGCCGAGATTCGACTGAAACCCCGTGGAAAACGTGACGGCGTCCTCTTTATGAAGAAATTCCGCAAGCTCTTTTTCCAGCGCGACGTGCGTTTCCAGCGTGCCGTTCAAAAACCTGCTGCCCGAACAGCCGCTGCCGTACTTTTCCAAAGCTTTCACGCCCGCCTCTACGACGCGCTCGTCCGAAGTGAGTCCCAGATAGTTGTTGCTGCCGATCATGAGGATTTTCTTTCCTTCCATCTCGACTTCGGTGTCCTGCCGCGTGTTCAGCACGTGAAAATAAGGATACAGCCCCCATTCTTTCGCGCGCGCTACGTTGTCCAAACGCTCGCATTTTTCAAATATTTTCATAATGACCTCCCCTAAATGTAATAGAATTATATTACATTTTCCGAAAAATGGCAAACGATTTACACAAATTGACGTATTCGCCGCCGCTCGGGGAAGTTATCTTTCTATCGTTCGCCGCGCAAGTTAGGCAACCTTTCGGCGCTTTTTTAAGCGGCTTTCCCTGCGCCCGCCGCAAAACGGCGGCGGGCGCAGATTTGCAAAAAGGTTGTTTTTTGCGGGCAAAGTATATTTGCGTAAAAAGTATAAGGCGGTTAATTGAGGATATTTTTTTCCTTATCTTTCAAAAACCAGTTGACGGCTTTTTTACCGTCGTCGCCGCCGTAAAGCACGTTCTTCAAGCGGATATTTTCCACTTCAAGCTCGCCGAGGCGTTCGCGCAGATACGCGTTTTCCTGCTTGAGCTTATCGGTCACCCTGTCGAGCAGGGCGTTGATCTCGCTCTGCAAACGCCTGAGCATGGTGTCGGGCACGATGCGGGAATTGCTTCTGATGCCGACGGGATCGACGAAAACCCCGCTTTCCGCGCGGATTTCCGCCGCGATCTCCCCGACGAGAGGCTGTTTGTTCTTTAAAACGTTTCTGTACTTATTCTGATAGCGCAGGGCGGTCTTGTCGTCCCCCGCGAGTTCGCCGATGATCTTGCGCGCCGACTTGCCGTCCTTTTTGCCGAGCAGTATCTTTTTGACGAGTTCGCGCTCCTCTTCTTCCTTAAATTCCGCAATCTTCTGAACGGAAACGGGTTTGCCGTTAAAATATTTATCGGCAAAAGCCTGGTCTTCCCGGCTCTTTTTGGCGACGGCGTAGTACATATTGCGCACCGTGCCCTTGCTTTTGCCCGTATCCGCGGCAAAGCGCTCGAACACCTTGCTCAGCGAAACGTTCTGCCTTTCTTCCAGATATTTGACGAGCAGTTCGACGTCCTTTTGTTTGAAACCGTAAATTTTATCCATAACAAAACTCCTTATTTTATTTTCGATACTGCGATGATTGACATAAAGAAAAGAATTTATACATACATTTAAATAATTTATGAACATCTATATTCTGGCAGAATATCCGTTCGCCCTGCGGCTGAACGGAAAGACGGTCGCAAAAAAAACGAGATACTGCGAGCTGACGGCAGGCAAGGATACGCTGCTGGAGGTTTTGCCCTTAAACTTTTCGCCCGCGCGCGCCTTTGCGCTGAGCGAGGACTTTTTTTCCGAAACGGACGAAAACACGGTAAAAGTGCGCATGGAAAAAGGCGCTTTCATCAAGCTGAAAAATCCGCGCGCGTACATGCCTTACCGCATGCTCTTTCAAAAGCGGCTGGCGGGCGCGCTGGCAACGGCTTACACCGACGGCGTTTACAAATTCGCGCTGGAAACGCAAACCGATTACCTATTGACGACTTTCGACGCGGAGATCGTCGACGCGGGAGAATTTTATGCGGGAAACCGCTCGTTTATCTACGCGCGTGCGGCGGACGACCGCTTGGCTTGCTTTCACGCGGACGGAAAAATCGAATGCGTTTTCGATTCCTTTGCCGACTCGTTCGGCTTTGACGGCGGCTTTTACACGGAGCGCATTTTCCGCGACGCCGCCGCGCACCGCACGAAAACCTTTTGGAACACCGATAAAATTCCCTTTACGGCGGCGAAAAGCGAAGTCGTTTGCGGCGCGGAGCGCGTTTATCCCGATATATTGCTGCCCTATCTCCTTGCGGAGGCGCTGCTTGCGGGAGACGACCCGTCGCGCTATCTCAGCGGCAAAGCGAAGGAAAACGCGCATGCGCTTTTGCCGTATTTCGGAAATTTTTGCGGCGTTTTTCCGCCGCCGAAACGGGAAGGCGACCTTTACCCGCGCATTTTATACAAGATAAAAGAAGGTCTGTACCGCACAAAAACGCTCAAATGCACGTTTGCGGGAGGAAAAATCGAAAACCTCACCCTCGTTTAACCGAAATTTAACTTTAAACATGCAGAATTTATCTTGTATAAAATTTCTTGCCGTGCTACAATATCTACTATATACAAACTAAAAAGGAGCAAAAGAGAAATCATGTTTTTTTATATGTACACTTACTGGTGGAGCTATATCATCATTCTCCCCGGTATCCTGTTCGCCATCTGGGCACAAGTGCGCGTTTCCACCACGTTTTCCAAGTACTCCCGCGTTGCCTCCCGCTCCGACTGGACAGCGAGCGATATGTCGAGAATGCTGCTCGAAAAATACGGCTGTGCAGTGACGGTACAGCCCACGCAGGGAAAACTGACGGATAACTACAACCCGAAAACGGGAGTCCTCTCCCTTTCGGAATCGACGTATAACTCCAACAGCGTCGCCGCGCTGGGCGTTGCGGCGCACGAAGTCGGACACGCGGTGCAGCACGAAAGAAATTACTTTCCGTTAAAGCTCCGCTCCGTACTCGTTCCCGTCGTAAACATCGGCACGATGGCGGCGATACCGTTGGTCCTCATCGGGGTGCTCCTCGAATGGATCATCGCGGCAAACCAAGAGGTCGGCGCGGCATTTATTTCCATAGGCATCATCTGCTATTCCCTGGCGACGGTATTCGCACTCATCACCCTGCCCGTGGAGCTGAATGCGTCCCGCAGAGCGAAGAAAATGCTGCTCGAAACGGGCGTTTTGGAAAAAGACGAAGTCAAGGACGTTTCTCAAGTCTTAAACGCCGCGGCGATGACGTATTTCGCAAGTCTGCTCGTTTCCCTGCTCTATTTCCTGCGGTTTTTGATGATCGTTTCGCAGTTCAGACGCCGCGACTAAGCCCATAAAAAACGGCGGAAACGCCGCTCATAAAACGTTTTTACAACATATTTTACGCCGCGACTTTCCGTCGAGGCGTAAATAAAATAAAGCTATCAACTTTAAAAATATTGCGCCGCCCGCTGATTCAGCGGGCGGCGCTTTGTTTGCCTTAAATCAAATTATTTTACCTGAATGCTCTTGATGCTGAGCTTATCGGAATTGACGATCTTTACCGTGTATTTATCGTACTGCGTATCGACTTTGCTCACGTTCTCGTTGTCGGGATCGTCCGCCGCGGCATACACTCTTATAGAATTGCTTTCCTCCGCTTCTTCAAACGCCTCGGTGGTCATGATGTTCCACGTCGGTTTGCCGTCCGCGTCCTTCACCAGCCTGCCGTCGCGGTCAGCGGTGAAATAACACGTATATTCCGTATAGTAATCGCTATTCCCGAACAGCGCGACGATGTCGTTGATAACGTCCAAATCCTCCTGCGTCGAATACTTCGCAAACACGCAGAAATAGCCGTTATACGAAGTGATGTCGCTCTTGGGCATATAGATTTGCGTGGTGCTGTTCTTGAAACCGTCGGTAGAAAAACTCTTGGTCGTGTTCCACGTTCTCCAAAGCCCCAGATATCCGAGGCTGTTGGTCAGGTTGCTGCCCGTCGTGCCGTTCTTTTCAAAGTCCGCGTCGGGTACGGCGGTCTGCTCTGCCCGTTCATAAGACGAACCGCTCTTTTTCAATCCGCCGAACATCAGCTGAGAGCTTACCGAAGTGCCGTTTGCCGTGCTCTGTTCGTACAGTACGCAGTCGTTGTACTT
>CASETU010000089.1 GCA_949290895.1 uncultured Bacillota bacterium | reverse complement strand
ATCCCCCATATAAAACACTTCTCCCGCAGGGATTTTGATTTCCCATCTTGCGGGGGAATTGTTGACGTAAGTTTTACCCTGCTCTTTGACGTAATCTTCTTGAAGTTTTTCGCCGTTCAAGTAGACGTAGCCGTCTTCGAAGACCAGCGTATCGCCCTCCATGGCGATAACTCGCTTGATGAGCAATTCGTAAACAACATTACCATCTTTGTCGTAAACTATTTTACCATCAACCGTTTTTACTTTTTCCCCGTCAATAACAACCACATCACCATAACTCGCACTCTCCCGCCTATTCATGCAGAGCACGTCGCCCGTAAACAGGGTATTTTCCATCGACGGCCCGTCCACCTCGATATAATAAAAAAAGTAGCGGTTCGCGCCGATGAACGCCGTAAGCCACAAAAACACGGCGAGGCATATCGCGTAAAAACGGAGGTTCGATTCGTCTTTCTTTTTATTCAGTTCGATGAGTTCTTTATAATCAGCCATCGCTCTCCCCGTCTTTACGGACTTTTTTGCACATTTTTTTCACTTCGTCGGGAGAAAGGAGCACCACCCGCCCGCAAAGCGCGCACTTTAACTTAATTTCCGCCCCCGTGCGAAGCACCAGCCATTCTTCCGAGCCGCACGGGTGTTTTTTTCTGGCGACGATCTTATCGCCCGCGGCATATTCCATATCACACCCACAAAATGTTGTTCAAAAGATATTTCCCGCCGCATTCGAACACGATCATATTGATTTTATCCATACTTTTGAGATTCATTCCCTCTGCGGTCTTGAATTTCATTGCTGGAAAGGAAACTTTGTGCCACACTTCCCCGCCGCCGAGTTCCGCAGATACGGCGTAAACCGTTTCGCGGGGCGTATCGAGATTTTCCACCAGCTTTACGGTGAGCTTGCCCCCCTGCGGCGCGTAAACGTCGGCAAGCAGGATACTTTCGGCTTTGGGACGGTCCACCGCATTGTTTATCTTATAGCTGACGATGCCGCTCGCGGCTGTCACGCCCTCGATTTCGAAAGCGCCGTTTTCCAGGCGGATGTCGTCGGTCTTTTCCGCCTGCACGTCGAAAATGACGTTCTCGGAAAAAGACAAAGGACTGAGCATATATTTATTTTCTCGCGAAGAAAAAAGCACGTTGGATTTGTTTTCGTTAAATATTTCTTCGGGTTTGAATTTTTTCGCCATGATGCGGGAACACACGGTAAATCCGTTTGCATAGCGCACGCGGGCGAAAAACATCGCCTGCCCCGAATATTTGTAAGGGGTATACTTAAAGAGGAAATGTTCCTCCGTTTCCTTGACGATCTCCGCCTTGAAGTTCCAGCAACGCAGCGACGGATTGACCGTTTCCTCCGCGGCAAACAAGCTAACGTCCTCGATACCGCGCTTATCCGCGCCCACTTTGACGAAAATACTGCCGTTGATGAGTTCGCAGCCGATTTCCGGCTCTTCTGGAAGTTCCAGCGCGCCGCCTTTCAGGAATTTATCGAAAAACAAATCGACGTCCTTTTCGCAGTCGTGATCGAGTATCTTTCCGCGCTGCGGGGAGATGGCGACATACGTTTCGGCATTGACGCGCGCCATGGTATCGAACGCGCGGTCGGCATCGAAAAATCGATTGTTGCTGCCCGCGACCAGCAGAACGGGACATTTTACGTACTGCGCATAGGACTGCGGTTCGATGGCGGCAAGATATTTATAAAGCTCGTCGTTGAGTTCCGGCTCGGAATTATCGCTGAATTTATAAAAACCGCGATACGCGCGCCACCCCGCCGAAAACGTGGAAGCGAAACATTTGATGTCGGGATCGAGCGCCGCAAGCTGCCATAAAATCGTTGCGCCATGCTTGATGCCGAACGCGCCGTAACGGCTGACCTTTTCGTGGTGCTTGAGATAATACGCCGCGTATTGCGCCACCGCGCTCCATTCGTACCAGCAGGTACGGCGTGCGTCGGTCTCCACGCGGTGAATCCCGTCGCGGTCCTCTTTGAAGTTTGCATACGCCACGTCCGCGGGATATTCGGTAAAATCTTCACAGCCGTCCTGTCTGCCGCAATAGTCCACCATCATCGCGAAATACCCGCGCGAAGCGAAATACGCCGCGATCTTTTCGTCGGGTTTTTTGCCGTAAGACGGAAAAATCAGGACGCCCGGCATCTTCGCGTTGCGCTTATCGTAAGCCGTAAGCGCGAAGATCTTCACCTT
>CASETU010000088.1 GCA_949290895.1 uncultured Bacillota bacterium | reverse complement strand
GGCGATGCTCCTGCGCGAAGAGACGGAATGCTTCTGCTTCCTCGCAGGCCACGAATCTTTCGCGGCGGCGGAAGGCGCGATCGGCATCGCGAAGAACGCAAACAAAGTGCGTAAAAATCCCCTGCGCGTCATCCTCAACGGTCTCGGCAAAGACGCGGCGTATATCATCTCCCGCATCAACGGGTTCACCTACGTACAGACCAAATACGATTATTATACGGGCAAAGTCACCATCGTGAAAGAGACCCCCTACTCCGACGGCGAGCGCGCAAAAGTGCGTTGCTACGGCACGGACGACGTCAACGAAGGCGTCGCGATCATGATCATGGAGAAGGTCGACGTTTCCATCACGGGCAACTCCACCAACCCGACGAGATTCCAGCACCCCGTTGCGGGCACCTATAAGAAGTGGGCGATCGAACACGGCAAGAAATATTTCTCCGTTGCGAGCGGCGGCGGCACGGGCAGAACGCTGCACCCCGACAACATGGCTGCGGGTCCCGCGAGCTACGGCATGACCGACACGATGGGCAGAATGCACTCCGACGCGCAGTTCGCAGGTTCTTCTTCCGTTCCCGCGCACGTCGAGATGATGGGACTCATCGGTATGGGCAACAACCCGATGGTCGGCGCCTCGGTCGCTATCGCGGTTGCAGTCGAAGAAGGTATGAAGAAATAATCGAAAAACAAAATAAGCTTTTCAAGGGTTTCCGCAATGCGGGGACCCTTTTTTTATGCCGAAAAACTTTGCGTAAAACGAAAAGCCGCGTTTAAGTCGTTTTCAACTTTAGCGGAGGGTTGTGAATATAATGTATAAGCGGCGCCGCGCATGCGTGCGGCGCTCGGTGCGGAAAAGCGCATACGCCCGAATCGTTCGCGGCGCCGAGCGCGGATAAACTTTCCGCTTCGCCGCCTTGGCGGTGGCGAAAACGCACAGGAGGAAAAATGGCATTTATACAAAGGTATTCCGCCATCAGAAAGGGCGGGATCGTATTTGTCGGTAACACGCTGGGTTTAAGCAAACTGACTAACGCCAACCGTGCGGGGCTGACGGGCTCGATCGGCGCGTTCACCAGCTTGGATAACAGTTTGAAAGTCAACGATTTTCCCAACGGCACAACCCTCGATTATACGCAGAATTCTTCCGCCGCGATATTGACGCTCCCCGCGGGGAGCAGCGTGCTCTATGCGGAACTCGTTTGGGGCGGGCTGTACCGCTCGAGCGTCAACGATATTTCGGCGCTGATCGACAACACCGTGAATTTTTCCACGCCTGCGGGCACGTTTGCCGTCGCGGGCGATCCGCTCACGAGTAACAACTTCGTCATTGCTCTGAACGGGGTGACCGTCGGATTTTACGTACGCTCGGCGGACGTCACTTCGCTTTTGCAAAGCGGGGGGAACGGCGTTTATTCTTTGGCGGCGGTGCCCGCACTCATCGAGGCTATCGACTCGCGGACAAACGACACCAACCATGCGGGCTGGACGCTCGCGGTCGTTTATGCCGACGCGGCTCAGCCGTTCAGAAGTCTCAATTTCTGGGCGGGCGGCGAAGTCGTTTCACCCATAACGGGGGTTACGAATATCACGCTTACGGGATTTAAAACGCCGCAGGGCGCCGCACCGTCGGGGAAATTGTTCGTTTCCGCCGCGGAGGGCGACGCCGTCATCGGCGGGGATCAGATGCTGTTCGGTCAGGACGCGTTGACGCTTTCCAACCTTTCGGGCGTCAACAATCCCGCGAACAACTTTTTCTGTTCTCAAATCAACAACGCGGACGGGGTGCTCGATACAACGGGTACGTTCGGCACTCGGAATGCCGACGCGCTCACGGGTACGAATATTTCCGCGGGCAGGCAGGGCTACGACATCACGGCGGTCGATTTGACGGGTAAACTCGTTTCGGAGCAGACCTCGGCTTATATCCGCTTTACTTCCACGGGAGATTTGTACGTGCCGAACGCGCTTGCGCTGCAAATCGATAACGGTGCGGACCCGAACCTTACCGTCGTCAAAACGGCGGACAGGAGCACGGCGGTGCGCGGGGACATCATTCAGTATTCTTCCGTCGTGGTGAACACGGGCAGCTTGCCTCTTTCAAACGTGGTCTTTACCGACGAAATCCCCGCAGGTACGGCATTTGTGAGCGATTCCGTCACGGTGGACGGATTGCCCGTTCCGGGGGCGGACCCCGCAGTAGGGTTCCCGCTTTCAAATATGATCCCGAATCAGACGATCGTCGTCATCTTTCAGGTGCGGGTATTATGAAATACAGGAGTAAAATATGTTAATACCAAATCAATCGGATACACGGTTCGATTACACTTTGCCCGACGGCTCCACGCAGACGGAAACGCGGGATAGCAACATCGTAACCACGGAAATTCTGACGTATTCCTTTACGAAGGTCAAGACGTCGAATCAGATATTTTTGCAGGAAGGCAACACCGCCACGCAGACGGTGACTTTGACCAACGGCTCGCTCATCAACATAACGGACATTTTTTTCAAAGACAATCTCTCTTCGGGGGCGACGTACGTTCTCGGCAGCGTTATCGTGAACGGCGTGCCGCAGCCTTCTTACGATTTGAATACGGGTTTCGCTTTGGGGAACCTCGCGCCCAATGGCGTCATCGTCGTTTCTTACGATATACGCGCGAACAATCCGCTCACGCAGACGCCCGTTACGAATTTTGCGACGATTTCCTACACGGCGGGAAACAGAAACTTAAGCGAAAACACCAACACCGTTCAGCTCGTTATCGTGTCCAACCGTCTGACCATCGTCAAGACGGTGGATAAACCCGTGGCGATACAGGGGGAAACGCTGCACTACACCAGCACCGTTACCAACACGGGTACGCTGCTGAAGAGCAATCTATTCTTTACCGACCCGATTCCCGCGGGGACGACCTTCGTGCCGGGCAGCGTGACCATCGACGGGGTGCAGTACGTTACCTATAATCCGGCGGTCGGATTTGCCCTTGCAAATCTGCCTGTGGGGATCAGTACGGTAGTGGAATTCGACGTGACGGTGAACTGATATGGACGCGGTGATTACGAATGTTTCGTTCGTGACGGACTTTTCTGTCGATCCGCCCGCGATCTTTCCGAGCAACCCCGTCGAAACGTCGGTGCGTACCGTGCCCGCGGTGCGGCGTTCCGTGCCTTATTGCAGGGAACAAAGGTGCGCCCCGCAAAAGCCGCAGTGCTGTTCGTGTTTGGTAGCACTGCTCGTTGCATTGCTGATTTGTTAAAATAATTTTAAGCGCCCCGCTGCCGTGCTTTTCAACGGCATGCACGGCGGCGGGGCGCAGTGCGCCGTAGGTTTTTCCGACGGCGTTTTGTAAAAAGCGCTTGACGGCGGGCGCGAAAAAAAGTATAATAATCGCGACGGACATAATACCGTCCGCAAAAGGGCCCGCTTTCGGCGGCGCAGTGGAGAAAATGGCAGAGCGTTCTAAAATTTTCAAGGAAATTACCGTATATTTATTCATCGTGCTTCTCGCGGTAGCGTCGGCTACGACGTATCACGTCTTCATTTTCCCGAACAGGTTCGCGCCCGCCGGCGTGGGCGGTATCACCACCATGGTGCAGTATGCGTTCGGATTCAGCGCGGGGTATCTCACGCTCATCATGAACATCCCGCTGGCGCTGGCGGTGTTTTTCTGGGGGGACAAGGTGTTCGCCGTGCGTTCCTTCCTTTTTGTCCTCGTGTTTTCCGGCATGATCCTCGTGTGGGAGGCGGTCGGATTGTATCAGTACGACGCGGGGGACAATACCCTGCTCGCCGTTATTGCGGCGGGTACGCTCGGCGGGGTTATTTACGGGTACTCGCTTCGCATGAACGCCTCGACGGGCGGTACGGATTACGCCGCGGCGCTCATTCATAAGGCAAAGCCGCAGCTGTCGCTCGTATGGGTGATATTCGCGCTCAACGCGTCGGTGGCGGTGGTGTCGTTTTTCGTATACGATTATCAGATGGAGCCCGTTATCCTGTGCATCATCTACTGTTTTACGCAGTCTAAGATATCCGACGGCATATTAAAGGGCGTGTCTTCCGCCCTCAAGGTGGAAATCATCACCGACAAGCCCGACGAACTCATCGACGAACTCTTGAAGCATATCCGCCACGGCATTACGGAGATCGCCGCGCGAGGCGCTTATTCGCATACCGATAAAACCATGCTGGTGTGCCTTATCAACAAGCACGACCTCGTCATGTTCAAAAAGATACTCGCGGGGTTCGACAATACCTTTGCTTACGTTTCGTCGGTCAATGACGTTTACGGCAGATTCCGCAGAAATACCATTATCCGATGAAAGGAGCGTCGGCGCGTAACGCGCTGCGAAAAGGAAAAGAAAAATGCCGCGGCGCTTACTGCGCCGCGGCATTTTTTGCGTAAAAGGCGTAAAAATACAAATATTCACTTGCAATTATACATTCTTGTGTGGTAAAATATTACTTAATATAACGAAAATCAAAAAGGCGGAGCGAAATTATGGACTACAACTTTTCCGAACGCGTCAAAAACCTGTCGGGCAACGCCATCAGGGAAATTTTCAAAGTGCTCGGCGATAAAGAGATGATTTCCTTTGCGGGGGGAATGCCCGCGGCGGAGTGTCTGCCCGCGGCGAAAGTAAGGGAGTTTGCCGACGAACTTTTAACGCAAAACCCCGTCGGCATGCTGCAGTACGGCGCGACGGAAGGGTATATGCCGCTCCGTCAGACTTTCTTGAATTATCTGAAAAACGTCGGGATAGAGGGGTATGGCATCGACAACACCTTAGTCGTCAGCGGCGGACAGCAGGGCATCGATTTGATGTTTAAAGCCATGACCAACGAGGGCGATAAAATCCTCGTGCAGAACCCGACTTATCTCGCGGTATTGCACATCGCCAAGACTTACCGTCTGCAGCCCGTCGGTTTCGATTGCGGCGAAGACGGCGTGGATACGGACGATCTCGAAAGAAAGATCGTGGAACATAAGCCCAAGCTCGTCTACATCGTGCCGAATTTTTCCAACCCCACGGGCAAGACGCTGAAAATCGAAACGCGCAAAAAGATCGTGGAGCTTGCGGAAAAATACAACGTGGTGGTCATCGAGGACGACCCTTACGGGCGTATCCGCTTTGCGGGCGAACATTTGCCCTCGATAAAAAGTTTCGATAAATCGGGCGCAGTGGTGTATATCACCAGTATATCCAAGACCATCGCTCCCGCGCTTCGCGTGGGATTCGCCGTCGGCGACGAAAAAATCATTCGCAAGATGACGGTATGCAAGCAGGCTGTGGACGTGCAGACGGTAACGCTCACGCAGGCGGTCGTGGAAAAGTTCATCTCCACGGGAGAAATCGACCGCGGCATTCAAAAGAGCTTGCCGATATACAAAGAAAAAGCCGAGGCTATGCTCGCCGCGCTCGACAAATACATGCCCGCAAGCTTTACGCACACCGTGCCGCAAGGCGGGCTGTTCATCTGGGGCGAATTTCAGGACGGCACCAGCGCCAAGGCGAAATTCCGCGAGGCGGTGGAAAACAAAGTCGCCTTCGTTTCGGGCAACGATTTCTTTGCCGACGGCAGCGGCGACAACACCATGCGGCTCAACTTCTCCAACGCCACGGTCGAGCAGATCGATATCGGGGTAAAAAGGCTGGGACAAATTTTCAAAAAATAAGGTGAATCATGGCTAAAAGTGCATTTGACGTATTAAAAGAAAGAGGATTTATCAAACAAACGGTCTTTGAAGACGATTTGAAAAAGATGCTGGAAGAGGAAAAGGTCACGTTTTACGTCGGTTTTGACCCGACGGCGGACAGTTTACACATCGGGCATTACATTCCCATCATGGCGATGGCGCACATGCAGCGCATGGGACACAGACCCATCGCGCTTTTCGGCGGCGGCACGGGGCTCATCGGAGACCCGTCGGGCAGGTCGGACATGCGCTCCATGATGAGCAAGGAAACCATCGCGCACAACATCGCGTGCTTTAAAAAGCAGATGGAGCGTTTCATTTCCTTCGATGGGGAAAACGCCGCGCTGATGGTCAACAACGCAGACTGGCTGGCGAACCTCAACTATATCGACTTTCTGCGCGATATCGGCGTGTATTTTTCCGTCAACAAGATGCTTACGGCGGAATGTTACAAGTCCCGCATGGAAAAGGGGCTTACCTTCCTTGAATTCAACTACATGCTCATGCAGGGCTACGACTTTTTAAAGCTCTATAAAGATTACGGCTGCGTGCTGGAAATGGGCGGGGACGACCAGTGGAGCAATATGCTCGCGGGCGCCGACCTCATTCGCAGAAAACTGCAAAAGCCGGCGTTCGCCATGACTTTCACCTTGCTTTTGACGAGCGAGGGCAAGAAGATGGGTAAGACTGCCAAGGGCGCGCTGTGGCTGGACGAAAACAAGACGACTCCTTACGAGTTTTACCAGTATTTCCGCAACGTGGAGGACGTGAAGGTCAACGAATGTATGCGCCTTCTCACCTTTATGGACATGGAGGAGATCGAGGAACTCACCAAATACAACGACGAGCGCATGAACGCCGCAAAGGAGCGGCTCGCTTATGAAGTGACCAAACTTGTGCACGGCGAAGAAAAGGCGAAGGAGGCAGAGCGTCAGGCGCGCGCGGCGTTCGGCGGCGGCAGCGAAGAGGATATGCCCAAAGCGGATGTCGACGCGGGACTGAAACAGGTCGCGGACGTCATGGTGGCGGCGGCTGTTGCGAAGTCGAAAGGCGAGGCGAAACGGCTCATCGAGGGCGGCGGCGTCGCCGTGGACGACAAAAAGGTATCCGACCCGTTTGCGGAAGTGGACGAGGCGCTTTTGAAAAAAGGCGAATTCATTCTGCATAAGGGCAAGAAAGTACACGTTAAAATCATTCTGAAATGAAAGATTATAAAAGCGTGGTCGGGGAGACGGTGACGGAATACGTTATCGAGCGTTCGCGGTTCATCACCCACCTTTCGGCGGTCATTGACGAAGAGGGGGCGAAAGCCTATATCGCGAAGATCAAAAAGGAACATTCCCTCGCCACGCACAACTGTTACGCATATATCGCCGACGAAACGGGCAATTTGCAGAAGTTTTCCGACGACGGCGAGCCGCAGGGCACGGCGGGCATGCCGATGCTGGAAGTGCTCCGCGCGAGCGGTTTGAAAAAGTGCGTCGCGGTGGTCACGCGGTATTTCGGCGGTATCAAGCTGGGTGCGGGCGGGCTGGTGCGCGCCTACGCGAAAGCCGTTGCCGACGGCGTGAAGGCTGCAAAGACCGCGCTTTACACGGTATGCGAATACGTATCGGCTAAGGCCGATTACGAGTATTATGCAAAGATACTCAAATTTTCCGAAAGTAAAAAATATAAAATTATAGATACGCAATTTTCCGAAGCGGCGGAAGTAAAATTCGCCGTTCCGCGGGAAAGCCTGTCGGCGTTCATGCAAGACTTTGCCGATTATTTCGGCGGCAGACTGAAAACGGAAAGCAAAGGTTCGGGGTATTACGCATTCGAGGAGTGAACATGGAAATCGAAATCATCGAAAGAAAAGAGCTGAAAGAAAAACCCGCCGCGGGCGTGGAGCTGGGCTTCGGCAAACTGTTTACCGATTATATGTTCAGCATGGTGTACGAAGAGGGCAAGGGCTGGCACGACGCCAAGATTTCGCCCTATGAAGCACTGCCGTTCGACCCGTCCACATCCGTCCTGCATTACGCGCAGGGCGTGTTTGAGGGGGCAAAGGCGTTCAAGAACGAAAAGGGCGAGATACGCGTGTTCCGCCTGTCGGAAAACATCGCCCGCATGAACCGTTCCTGCGACAGAATGTGCATGCCGCGCGTGGACGCGGACTTTGTCCTTTCCGCCATTTATAAGCTGGTCAAGCTTGAGGAGGCGTGGATTCCTACCGCTCCCGGCACGGCGCTGTATATCCGTCCGCTCATGATCGCCACGAGCGCGGAACTCGGCGTGCACGCCGCGCATAAATATCTGTTCTTCGTCATTTTGTCGCCGGTCGGCGCGTACTACAAGCACGGTCTGGCGCCCACGAAGATCTACGTGGAAAGCCACTACGCGCGCACCGTCGCGGGCGGTACGGGCGAGGCGAAGTGCCTCGGCAATTACGCCGGCAGCATCAAGGCGGCGGAAGAGGCGCAGAAGAAAGGCTACGACCAGGTGCTTTGGCTGGACGGCGTGCATAAGAAATATATCGAGGAAGTCGGTTCGATGAACATCTTTTTCGTCATCGGAGACGAGGTGGTCACGCCCGCCCTCAACGGCTCCATTCTGCCGGGCATCACGAGAAAGAGCTGTCTGGAAATCCTCCGTGCGAAGGGGTATAAGGTGAGCGAGCGGACGCTTTCCGTCAAGGAAGTGGTCAAGGCGCATAAAAAAGGCAAGCTGAAGGAAGTGTTCGGCACGGGAACGGCGGCGGTCATTTCACCCGTCGGCGTGCTGGGCGTGGAAGACGAAAACCTCGAAATCAACGGCGGCAAGATGGGCGAGATCACCAAATTCTTATACGATACCGTAACGGGGATTCAGACGGGCAGATTGAAAGACGAATACGGCTGGGTCACGGTGCTTTGATGGGCAAAGTGACGGCGATAACGCCGCAGGTGAAAGACAACAAGCGCGTGAACGTGTACATCGACGGCGCGTTCGCGTGCGGGCTTTCGCTGGAAACGGCGGTCAAAAACAAATTGAAAGTCGGCGCGGAGATAGACGAGGCGCGGCTCAAAGAAATAGAATTCGACAGCGAGAAGACGTCGGCCTCGGAAAAGACGGCGGCTTATATATCCAAAACGATGAAGACGGAGCGGGAAGTCGCTCTCTTTCTCGCGCGCAAAGGATATTCGGACGCTGTCGTTTCTTTTATTTTGGAAAAGTTTAAAAGCTACGGCTACATCGATGACGCGGCGTATGCGGAAAGCTATGTGAAAAGCTACGCGGCGAAAAAGGGCGACAGGCTTTTGCGGGCGGAACTTTCCCGCCGCGGCGTGAGCGAGGAGCATATTTCCGCCGCCCTACAAAACGTTTCGCGCGACGATGACGCCGTGGACGCGCTCGCGGCGAAGTTCATGCGGGGCAGGGAGCACAGCCAAAAGGAAAGGGAGCGGCTTTACCGCCACCTTTTGAGCAAGGGCTTTTCCTACGAGGAGGCGGAGCGCGCCGTTTCGCGGTATAAGGAGCCATAATGGAAAGGATTCTGAGCGTCGCCCAGATGCGGGCGGCGGACAAGTATACGATAGAAAACCTCGGCATACCCGAGCGCACGCTGATGGAACGGGCGGGGGAGGCCGTGGCGGAGGAAATCAAAAAGCGTTTCAAGGGCGGCAGGATTTTATTCGTGTGCGGCAAGGGCAACAACGGGGGCGACGGCATGGTCGCGGCAAAGCTTTTGCGCACCGTGCACGGATTTTCCGTGTTCGTGTTAAAGCTCGCCGCCGAGGGCGCGGAAAAGCTCGATCTCGATTACGATATCGTCGTGGACTGTATCTTCGGCACGGGGCTTTCCCGCGAAGTGACGGGTGAAGCGAGACGCGTCATCGAAAAGATAAACGCAAAGGATTGTTATAAAATCAGCGTGGATATTCCGAGCGGGCTGAACGGCGACAGCGGAATCCCGTGCGGCGCGGCGGTAAAGGCGGACCTTACGATTTCCGTGCAGGAATATAAGACGGGTCACTTTCTCCTCGACGGTAAGGACTATTGCTGCAAGATCGTCAACAAGGACATCGGCATCGCCGTTTTCGAAGAGGACTTCGCAAAGCGGCTGGAAGATAAAGACATGGGGAGGTTTTTCCCCGAACGCACGCAGAATACCCACAAGGGCACTTACGGGAGCGCGGCGCTTATCGGCGGCAGCAAGGAATATTTCGGCTCCGTCCTGCTTTCGGCAAACGCCCTCGCCGCCTTGAAGACGGGCGCGGGCTACGCCCACTTATGTGTGCCGGACAGTTTGTTTTCGCTGTATGCGGGAAAAGTGCCTGAACTCATCATGCACGCTTTTTCCGACGAAAACGGATTTTTAAAACTGAACGAAACCGATTTGCAAAAACTCGGCTCGTGCTCCGCGATAGCGTTCGGCATGGGGGGCGGCGTCGGCGAGGAAACGTATAAGATCGCAAAATATCTGCTGAAAAATCACAAGGGCGTGCTGGTGCTGGACGCCGACGCGCTCAACTCCCTTGCAAAGTACGGCGTAAGCGCGTTAAAGGAAAGCGCCGCCGACGTCGTCATTACGCCGCACGTCAAGGAATTTTCGCGGCTTTCGGGGATTACGGTTGCGAGCGTGCAAGGCGACATGATAAGCGCGGCGAAAAATTTTGCCGCGGAATACGGCGTCAACGTGCTTTTGAAAAGTTCGGTCAGCGTGCTTGCGGGCAAAGACGGCGTGATACTGAACACGACGGGCAACAGCGGCATGGCGAAAGGCGGCAGCGGCGACGTGCTTTCCGGCGCGATCGCAGGGATTGCGGCGCGGGGTTTTACCGCTTTCGAGTCTTCGGCGGCGGGCGCGTACCTCTGCGGCAGGGCGGCGGAATACGCCGTAAAAGGGCAGAGCGAATATACACTCACGCCGAGCGAAACGATCGCTTACTTCGCAAAGGCTATTAACGGATTCGGCGAATAAGATTTATGGAAAAGAAAAAATCCCCCCGCAACAAGACCATCGATTTCGGGGAAGAAGAAGGAAAAATATATCTGGAAAGAGCCGTTGCGCCAGAGGATATCGGGGAAGATATAGTCAACGCGACGGTGAACGGCGATTTGTTCGAGGCGGTAAAATACATCAAAAAGGGTTGCGCCGACCTCATCGTCGCCGACCCGCCGTATAATCTCGATAAAAACTTTCACGGCAACAAATTTTCCGCTACGGGGGAAAAAGAGTATGCCGACTATACGGAAAAATGGCTCGGCGCCGTGCTGCCGCTCTTAAAAGACGACGGCAGTATATACGTTTGCTGCGACTGGCGTTCTTCCATGGTCATCGGAAACGTGCTGGCAAAAAAGCTGAAAGTATTAAACCGCATCACCTGGCAGCGCGAAAAGGGACGCGGGGCGGAGCGGAACTGGAAAAACGGCATGGAGGACATCTGGTTCGCCGTGAAAAGCGGAAAATACACCTTTCACCTCGACGCCGTCAAGCTGAAAAAGAAAGTCGTCGCGCCCTATCGGGAAAAGGGTGCGCCGAAAGACTGGACGGAAGAGGAGGGCGGAAAATACCGCATGACCTGCCCGTCGAATTTTTGGGACGACATATCCGTGCCCTACTGGTCGATGGCGGAAAATACCGCGCACCCCACGCAGAAACCGGAAAAGCTCATCGCCAAACTGATTTTAGCGAGTTCCGACGAAGGGGATTTGGTTTTCGACCCGTTTTTGGGTTCGGGCACGACCAGCGTGGTGGCGAAAAAGCTGGGCAGGAAATATCTCGGCGTGGAGCAGAATCCGCTGTATTGCGCGTGGGCGGAAAAGCGGCTTGCCGACGCGGAGCAAAATAAAGAAATTCAAGGCTATAAAGACGGAATATTTTACGAGAGGAATACGAGGTTATGAACGAAGAAAGAAAGATGAAAAAGATGATCGAGGCGGCAGCGGGGCGGGAAAAGGCGGATTTCGTCGTTAAAAACGCGAAAATCGTCAACGTGTTCACGCAAAAAATCGAAGAAGGCGACGTGGCGGTCGTGGAAGACAAAATCGTCGGCATCGGTTCTTACGAGGGCAAGGAGGAAATCGACGCGGGTGGTAAATATCTTATCCCTGGGCTCATCGACGGGCACATGCACATCGAAAGCACCCAGCTCACGCCGGAAGAGCTTGCGAAAGCCATTTTGCCGCACGGCACGACCACCCTCATCGCCGACCCGCACGAAATCGCCAACGTGTGCGGCGTGGACGGCGTAAACTATCTTGCCAAGGCGTCCGCAAACACGCCCCTCACCGTAAAAATCATGTTTCCCTCCTGCGTGCCCGCAACGCCTTACGAAAACAGCGGCGCGGTGCTGGACAGCAGGGAGATCGCCGCGCACATCAAAGACGCGGGCATCTGGGGACTCGGCGAATATATGAACTATCCGGGCGTGTACGGCGGCGCAGAAGAGGATGTGAAAAAACTGTGCGTCGCGCAGCGCGCGGGGTGCGTCGTGGACGGTCACGCGCCGGAAATTTCGGGTAAAGATCTCAACGCCTATCTTTGCGGCGGGATCAAGACCGACCACGAATGCCGCGGCGAAGAGGAGATAGAAGAAAAGATATCGCGGGGCATGTACGTGCATATCCGCGAAGGCTCTGCGACCCGCAACGCCGCCGCCAACGCAAAGGCGGTCAGGGTGGAGACCATGCGCCGTTTCATTTTATGTACGGACGACCGCCACGCCTGCGACTTAAAGCGCGGCGGGCACGTGGACAACGTCCTCAGAATCCTCGTGAAAAACGGCGTCGATCCCGTTTGGGCGGTTACCATGGGCACGCTCAATACGGCGGAATGTTATCGTCTTGCGGGCTACGGCGCCATCGCGCCGTCCTACGTTGCGGACATGGTGTGTGTCGACGATTTGGAAAATTTCGAGGCGGCGTTCGTCGTGAAAGACGGTAAACTCGTCGCAAAGGCGGGCAAACCGCTTTTCGAGTGCAAGCGGTTAAAGGACGAAAAGGTTTTAAGCACGGTGCATATCCGCCCCGTTACGGAAAAGACCTTCGACATTTATTCCGAATCGGAAGAAGTCAAGGTCATCAGGCTCCTGCATCAGAACGTCGTTACGGAAAAAGTCGTCCGCAAGGTGAAACTTACGGACGGCAAAGTCGATATCGGCGGCACGGACTTGTTAAAGCTCGCGGTGGTGGAACGCCACAAGGCGACGGGTAACGTCGGGCTGGGACTCATCGAGGGCTACGGATTGAAGGGCGGCGCGCTGGCGCTCACCGTTTCGCACGATTCGCACAACATCATCGTGCTGGGCGACACCAACGAGAGCATGTGCGCGGCGGTCAAGGAGATCGAGCGCATCGGCGGCGGCATGACGCTGGTCAAAGACGGCAAGGTCGTAGATTCTTTGCCGCTGGAAATCGCGGGGCTCATCTCCGCGCTCGATATCGATACATTCGAGGCGCGGCTGGAAAAGATGATCGCCGAGGCTTACGACATGGGCGTTGCAAAGGACATTCAGCCCTTTATGAGTCTGTCGTTTTTGGCTTTGGTCGTCATTCCCGACATCAAGATAACCGACAGGGGACTCTTCGACGTGCGTAAATTCGATTTCACGCGGATAGAGGCGGATAAGTAATCGCCCTCGGATTGCAATAAAATTCCGTTTTTTGATAAAAACCGTCCTGCCTGCCGCAAACGCGGGGGCAGGACGGCGGGAAAAGACGAGGTTCACGCGCGAAAAAGCGGCAAAAGGACTTCCGCCACTACCCGCACCACGCCGAAGTTCCAGCGCAGTATCATATACCACGCGACGAGCGTCAGCGCGCCGAGCATGGGCATGAGTATCATGAACCCGAGGCTCTTCAAACGGTAGCGGAAGACGAACATGAACGCGTAAATGCCGATAGCGCCGCCGAGCGCGGCGGCGAGGAGCAGTTTTCCGTCGCTCACGCGTTCGTCATTGTCGTCGGCTTCCTCGGCGTTTTTCTGAAATTTCAAAAGCAGCGCGCCGTACACATTGATGGCAATGGTGTACACGGCGGCGAGTACGTAGCATAAAACGAGCATAATACCCCCGAAATCGAGATGTTTTCGCAATTTAATGTGTGTAATTTCCAAAAAAATATAGACAAAATTGCAAAATAATGGTAAAATCATAACAAAGGCACAGGAGAAAAGTTAAGATGAAGTGTATGTATTGCGGTTGTACGGAAAGTAAAGTGATCGACTCGCGTTCGACGGAAGAGGGGACCATCATTCGCCGCCGCAGGGAATGCGTGTCCTGCGGAAAGCGTTTCACTACATACGAAACGGTGGAGACCACGCCCGTGCTCGTGGTAAAAAACGGCGGCAACCGCCAGTCGTACGACCCTAACAAGGTGAAAAACGGCATTATCCGCGCCTGCGAAAAGCGTCCCGTGCCCATGTATAAAATCGATAAGCTCGTGGACGAGATCAGCAAAAAGGTTTATAACTCTCTCGAACAGGAGATCACCAGCAAGCAGATCGGCGAAATGGTGATGGACGGGCTCAAGGACATCGACGAAGTCGCTTACGTGCGCTTTGCGTCCGTGTACCGTTCCTTTAAGGATATTTCCGCGTTTTTGAGCGAACTCGAGGAAATGGTCGGGTCGAAAAAAAGTAAATAAAATCCTGAAAAAATTGCATATTTTCATTATATAAAGCGCGTTTGCGCTTTTTTTTGTATATTTTTTAAAAAAAGTATCGCAAAACAAGCGAGAAATTTAAAAAAAGTATTGAAAACGATTGATTCTTATGATAAAATTATAATGTTGTGTATATAATGACACAGAAGAGCATTCGGAGGTTATGATGACGAAAAAGTATACGTTGCCGTTTCACGGCACAAAGGAGCAGGAAGCCGAACTGCGCTCGGCGCTCGACGCGATCAAGGACAAGCAAGGCGCGTTAATGGAAGCGTTGCAGACGGCGCAGGGCATTTACGGTTATCTGCCGAAAGAGGTACAGGAGATCGTTGCGGATACGCTGGGCGTTTCGCTGGCGGAAGTATACGGCGTAGCGACGTTTTATTCGCAGTTTTCCCTCTTGCCGAAAGGCAAATATAAAATCGGCGTGTGTCTGGGCACGGCATGCTATGTCAAGGGCTCGGGCGAAGTGCTGGCGGAGGTGGAAAAAATCCTCGGCGTCAAAGCGGGCGAAGTCACGCCCGACGGCAGGTTCTCCATCGACGCGACGCGCTGTATCGGCTGCTGCGGGCTCGCGCCCGTCATGACCGTGAACGACGATGTTTACGGCAAACTCACCGCGGACGGCGTCGCCGCCGTTCTGGCAAAATACATGAACGACTGAGAGGGAAGAAGATGGACGTAAAAAAATTAGAAGAAATCAAGCTGCGCGCGCTCAAAGAAATGGGGCCGCGCGCGGTCGAACCCGATTACGGCGGCACGAGAACGGTGCTCGTCTGCGGCGGCACGGGGTGCACTTCGGGGCATTCCAAAGACATTTTGGCGCACTTTAAAAAGCGCGTGGCGGAAGAAAAGCTGGACGTAAAGGTCATTATGACGGGGTGTTTCGGGCTTTGCGCGTTAGGCCCTATCGTCATCGTGTACCCCGAAGGCGCTTTCTATTCGCAGGTGACGGAAGACCACGTGGACGAGATCGTCGACGAACACCTGAAAAACGGCAACGTCGTCAAGCACCTTCTTTATAAAGAAACGGTCGGCGAGGACGGCTCGATAAAACCCCTCGGCGAAACGAATTTCTATAAAAAACAACACCGCGTCGCATTGCGGAATTGCGGCAGGATCAACCCCGAAAATATCGAAGAATACATCGCTTTCGACGGTTATAAAGCGCTGGCGAAAGCGCTCACGATGAACCCCGACGATATCATCGCGCTGATGAAGGCTTCGGGACTGCGCGGCAGGGGCGGCGCGGGATTCCCCACGGGTATGAAGTGGGATTTCACCAAAAAGGCTGTGGGCGATAAAAAGTACGTTGCCTGCAACGCCGACGAGGGCGATCCTGGTGCGTTTATGGATCGTTCGGTGTTGGAAGGCGACCCGCACGCCGTCGTAGAGGCGATGGCGATCGCGGCGTATACCGTCGGCTCCGACCAGGGTTACGTCTACGTCCGCGCGGAATACCCCATCGCCGTCGAAAGGCTGAAAATCGCCATTCGGCAGGCGCGGGAATACGGTCTGCTCGGTAAAAATATTTTAGGCAGCGATTTCTCCTTCGATATCGATATCCGCCTCGGTGCGGGCGCGTTCGTCTGCGGCGAGGAAACGGCGCTGATGACCAGTATCGAGGGCAAGCGCGGTGAGCCGCGTCCCCGTCCGCCCTTCCCGGCGAACAAGGGATTGTTCGGCAAACCGACGCTTTTGAACAACGTGGAAACGTACGCCAACGTGTGCCAGATCATTCTGAACGGACCCGACTGGTTCGCAGGCATGGGCACGGAAAAGAGCAAGGGCACAAAGGTGTTCGCGCTCGGCGGCAAGATCGCGCACACGGGGCTTGTGGAAGTGCCGATGGGCACGACGCTCAGAGAGATCATCTACGAGATCGGCGGCGGAATTCCCG
>CASETU010000087.1 GCA_949290895.1 uncultured Bacillota bacterium | reverse complement strand
GCGGCTTTTTCTTTTTAATTATTTTCGCATTTCATTCGTTGTTGTTAGAATTCGTAAAGGCGTTTTTTCCGCGCCGCATGAACAAGTTGTCTTGTTTTCGGCGGTTTTTAAACCGCAAAAGTTTATGCTTTTTTATGCGATGCTCGCGGGAAATTAAATCTTGTCGCCGTCGTTGATGTACAAAATGCCCAGCGTGTTCGCGCCGCAGTGGCTGGCGATGGTGCCGCCCGCCCGCGTTTCGTATATTTCTTCAAAGCCCGCCTCTTTCATCGCGCGTATGGCGTTTGCCGCCATTCCTTCCGTCGCGGAAGTGTAGGTCACAAAACCCACGCTCTTGTCGGGCGTGTTGAATTCCGCAAGGGTGTCCGCGCAGTATTTTTCCACGACCTGTTCCATTTTGCCGCGGTATTTTTTATCGGAAACCATTTTGCCGTCGTCGTTTTTCACGACGATGCGCGGGCGGATTTTCAAGAGGTTTGCGCCGAGCAGGGCGAGGGAGGAACACCTGCCGCCCTTGTAAAGATAATCCAGCCGTTCCACTACGAAACTGACCTGTAAATGGGGCACTCTCTTGTTGACGGCCTCGTAAATTTCCTTGGGCGTCAGACCTTTATCGGCGAGCTTTCTCGCGTAAATGGCGAGAAGAGCGATCCCCGTAGAAAGCGATTTGCTGTCCACGGCATAGCAGTTTTTCAAATTGTTCGCCGCGATGATGGCGTTGTTTGTCGAAGAGGTGAGTCCGCTCGAAAGGCTGATGTGCACCACGCCGTCGTAATCTTTCAACAGGCTTTCAAAATATTCCGTATAGCGGAACTCGTTGATCGCCGCGGTTTTCGGCAGAGTGCCCGTTTTGTCCACGTAATCGAACATCTCCTGCGTGGTGAGTTCGCCGTCGTAAAAGGTCTTGTCGCCGAGCATGATCTCGTACGGCAAAATATGAATGTCGTATTTTTCGAGCATTTCTTTCGTCATATCCGAAGTGGATTCCGTTGAAATCGCAATTTTCATCTGCTTTCTCCCTTTTAAGGTTCTTGCGTTCATTATAACACACTTTTTGTAAAATTACAGTAAATTTATCGTAAAAAATACGATTTCGATAAATTAAAAGAAAAAAAATTTGCACAGCACTTGCAAAAACGGCGGGGAAAGTGCTATTATAAGTAATAGAAATTTAAGGAGTCTTTATTATGGACAGAATTGACGGGATTATTCAAAAAGGTGCCGTGGAGCCGGACGAACTTGCCGCGCACGAAAACGGCATCGTTACGATAGAAGGATTTATTCACAGAATCCGCGAGATGACGGGTTTTTCCTTCGTCATCATCCGCACCAAGCGCGACGTGGTGCAGTGCATTTACGCGCCGGAATTTTCCGATTTCAGATGGAACGAAAACATCGTGGAAAATTGTTCGGTCAAAATTACGGGCAAGGTCGTCGCCAGCCAGGACGCGAAGGGCAACAAGCGTTATGAAATTCAGATACATAACGTAGAAGTGCTTTCCACGCCGAAGGAGCCCATGCCCATCGTCATCAATAAAAAGCAGCTCGACAACGTGCCGCTCGATACCAACCTGACGATGCGCCCCATCACGCTGAGAAACCCCAAGGAACGCGCTATTTTTAAAGTGCAGGAAGGCATTGCCCGCGGGTTCAGGGAATTTCTGATGCAGAACGAATTTACCGAAATCCGCACTCCGAAAATCGTATTTGCGGGCGCGGAAGGCGGCGCGAACATTTTCAAACTCGATTATTTCGGAAAGAAAGTGTATCTCACGCAGAGCCCGCAGTTTTATAAACAGATGCTCGTCGGCGTATACGAAAGGGTGTTCGAAATAGGGCCGGTGTTCCGTGCGGAACATCACGATACGTCGCGGCATTTGAACGAATACATTTCCATGGACTTCGAAATGGGCTTTATCAATAGCTTTTACGACATCATGAACATGGAAACGGGCGCGCTCAAATACATTTTGGAACTTTTGAAGAAAGAATATTCCAAAGAACTCGAGCTTTTGCAGGTGAAGATGCCGGAAATCACGGAAATCCCCGTGATTCGCTTTAAGGACGCAAAGGATATCATCGTCAATAAATATAAGAAGAAGATCACCGACTTCAACGACTTCGAGCCGGAAGAAGAACAGCTGATGTGCGATTATGCGAAAAAACAGTTCAACAGCGACTTTATCTTCGTCACGCACTATCCTTCCAAAAAACGCCCGTTCTACGCGATGGACGATCCGGAAGATCCCGAATACACGCTGAGCTTCGACCTTTTGTTCCGCGGCATGGAGATCACCACGGGCGGACAGAGGATACACGATTACGACATGCAGGTGGAAAAGATGAAGTCCCGCGGCATGAAGGTGGAGGACTTCGAGTCCTATCTGATGTTCCACAAATACGGCGCGCCTCCGCACGGCGGTCTCGGGTTGGGGTTGGAGCGTCTTACGATGAACCTGCTCGGATTTAAAAACGTACGTAACGCCACCATGTTCCCCAGAGACATCAACCGCGTTACGCCTTAAAAGGAAGAAAAAAAGGGCATGCCCTTTTTTGCGGGAAAACCGCAAAAATTACAGTTTGAAAGATTAGGAGGAATATGAAGAAATTAACGGCAATTACGGCGGTTTTGACGCTGCTCGTTGCGCTGTTCGCGCTGACGGCGTGCGCCAAAAAAGTGACCGTCACCTTTGACGGCA
This sequence comes from uncultured Bacillota bacterium, assembly GCA_949290895.1. Taxonomy (GTDB): domain Bacteria; phylum Bacillota; class Clostridia; order Christensenellales; family Borkfalkiaceae; genus UMGS775. The sequence continues at coordinate 2,880 of CASETU010000087.1, read as the reverse complement.
ACGGGGGGGAAACCGCTGACGGAAAGGAATCCGTTACGATGGAGGTCGTTCTCAAAAAAGAGTTCGCTACGCCCGTTTTTCAGCGCGAAGGCTACAAATTTGTCGGCTGGGATACCGATTTAAATAAACTTACGGACGGTTGCGTCGTCAAAGCGCAGTGGATTCAGGGTGCGGCAGTCACCTTTGATACGCAGGGCGGAGAGATGGAAGAACAGGACGTATTTTTCGGTATCGGAGAGAATGTCGGAAAATTGCCCGTTCCCGAAAAAGGCGAAATCAGTCCGTGGAACAACATGCGGGAATACCGTTTTAAGGGTTGGTATTTAAACGGCAGTGAAATCAGAGAAGGATATACTTGGAATTCGGATAAAACGCAAGTCACGCTTGTGGCGAAATGGGAAAAAGCGGTCAAGGTCGTGTTTGATTCCGACGGCGGCACCGATTTCGGTTATACGTATATTTATAAAAACGAAGAAATGGGGCTTTTGCCCACGCCTGAAAAGGGTGAAGTCAGCGCGTGGAACGGCGTGAGGGAATATAAGTTCCTCGGCTGGTATCACGGGAGTAACGCAAGCCCGATAACTTCTACAAATAAGTATATCGGCAACGAGGAGACCATAACCCTCACCGCGCACTGGGAAAAGGGCGTCAAGGTGAATTTCGATTCCGGCAAAGGCAGTACGGAAGATTTTGCCGCAACGTACTTTTTCAACGGAAAAGTACAATACCTGCCCAAACCGAAGAGCGTGCAGAGCGGCGGTCAGGACGATTACGAATTCTTGGGTTGGTATTTGAACGACAAACCCATTGCAATAGGCGATACGTTCGAAACGGCTGCAGAGGAAATCACTTTGGTGGCGAAATGGTCGAGCAACTGGACGGAAAATTACTGAATAAAGCGCTGTACATCGTTTCGGGCGAGGAGATGAAGAAAAATTTCGGCGCGTGCGCCGTTCCCTTTAACGAGGCGATGTGTCAGGGCGGTGCGGTTGCGGAAATTTTCGGTAAAGAATTCGTCGAAAAACGCGCTCTTTGCCTGCATACCGACGAAAGCGAATACCGCGAAAAGGTTTTAACGCCGCTTGCGCCGTTTTTCGCTTTGTCTCAAAGCGTCGGTTTCGTGTTTGGTCAGGATATGTTCTGCGCGATCAACCTGCTTACGCTCGCGGCGTATCTCGATAAAGTCGGGTATAAGGGCGAAACGGAGGCGATCTTGCTGAAAGACGAAATGGATTTCGGCGGTGAAAAGCAGGTGTTTGCAAACATTGCCGATAACGCCTTTGCATCTTACGAAGAGCTGGTCTTGAAAGGGCGCATGCCGCAGACATTGCCTGCGTTTTTATCGCGGGAAAATGCCGAACGCTACCTCGATTACCGCGCGGGAGGCAAGATAGCGGAATATATCCGCGCGCATGCGGGTGAGAAAGATTTGCTTTTTTCGCTCATGCAAAAGTTTTCCGCTTACGGGCTGGGGGATATACAGTATCTCGAAATGATAAAAAAATACGCTTAGTTAAAAACGAACGCCGCGGCGATGCCGCGGCGTAAATTTTTAAATATTACCGTTTTCGGTTTTTTATCGGAAAGAAAAAGTTTTTTAGCTTAAAACAGGTTTGAAAGCGTCAGGGAATATGTTTTCGGTATCTGGTCGCAAAGCTCCTTTAACACGTCTATTTTGGAGAGTGCGTCCTCGTATTTTCCGAAGGAGATGAGGGTGAGCGTTTCCGCCAGCCAAAGCTCCATTTCCCTTATGTCGTTGTGCGGGATAAAGATGTGCAGCACTTCCTTTTTTTGCCGCCAGCATTCCTGCGCCGCGGCTACGTCCTGCTTGTTCGCCGTTTCGTTCAGCGTCTTTTCGTACAGGCTGTCCACCACGCAGGTGAACTCTCCGAACTGCTTGTTGACGAAGGAGTGTTCGAATATCGCCGCGCCTACGATAATGGCAAGGCAGATGGCGATGGATACGAGGCTCTTTACCATTGCGCCTCCTTCGGCAGGTTCTCGCGGCATATCTTATATTTTTCGCCGCGCTTTTGAAAGTATATCCTGCCGTTGCTGTCGGCGGTCATCACCGCCACTTCTTTTAAAGAAGAGTTTTGCTTTTTCAAAAACGCTTCGACGAAGTTTTTGCCGATATGCGTGTTTTCCGCCGCGCTCTTGTTGAGTTTTCCGTCGCTTATCAAAAGCACGGAAAGCGCGGGCGCCGCCGCGGGCTTTTCCTGTTTTTCCAGTGCGGAAAGGTTGCCGTTCGCCTCATATATCGCGTAATCCACGTCGTCGAGGGAAAAATATCCCTGCGTGCGCATCGATTCGATTAAGTCGGAAACGCTCATGTCGTTTTTTTTCAGTTCTTTCAAATCCACGCCGTTTTTATTGATGACCACGCTCGGCTTGCCCGATATCACGCGCTGCAGCACCGAACCGCAGTTTTCCAAAAGAAAGATGAGCTGGTGCAGTAAAAACAGTGCTAGGATCGCCACTACGCCGTACACCAGCGGAATGGAAACGTCGGCCATGGGAATACAGGCGAGGTCGGCGATGATCATCGTGATGATAAATTCAAAGGGCTGCATTTCGCCGATCTGGCGCTTGCCCATCAGCCGCATGACGATCATCAGCGTTAAAAATATGATCGCCGTACGGATAAAGATGATAATCATACGATTATTATGCCGCACAAAAGGGAAATTATGTTGACTTTCGGGCAAATTTAGTGTAGTATAGTACCTGCAGAGTAGCAAAAACGCGTTAAGTGTTGCAAAATGGGATGTTGTTTGCAAACGAAAGCCGAAGGGCTGCGGTGTTTTTGCGCGTCCGTTGCAAACGGCCGCCGCAAGCGGTCTTTTTTTCGGACCTCTCCAAAATTTTCGGGAGGTTTTT
>CASETU010000086.1 GCA_949290895.1 uncultured Bacillota bacterium | reverse complement strand
TTACCGCAGTTCCCATAGGGAATTTTACCACAGCAACAGAAATAAGTATAGCGCACTATACCTTGCAAGCAAGGCAGTGCGCTTTTAGTTTACTTTTGAAATTATTTGTTATATACTTAATAAAAAGGTAAACAGTAATTTATGAGGATAATGAAAATGGATAAAAAAGCAGAAAACGATTGGCGGCTTGATATGTATGACGGATATTTAGATGGGGCAACATTTACTTTGAAAAAATTTGTATCTGCGAATGGCAATGATCACGAACATTGTGTGTTTTGTTGGAAAAAAATAACCGATTTGAGCATTGAAGATTGTGAAACGGAAGGATACTGTACTATGTATGAAAAGACAGGACAAACTCAATGGATATGTAAAGATTGTTTCGATGATTTTAAAAAAAAGTTTAATTTTAAAATAATATAAACTATACTTTAGTTGAGTAATAAAAAGAGCGAAGGTTAAAAAAACCTTCGCTCTTTTTGATCTCTAAGGGAATTACGCCTTGTCGGAGGGTTTTTTTACTTTTTTTCTAGCGGATAGCGATGTGTTTTCGGCGTTTCGGTTATTTGCGGGAGAGCTTGTATTTTATTGCCGCCCTGCCCCGCGGCGAAAAACGACGGCCGCGGGGCAGGGCGGGGCGGAAAATATCTTTTTTAGCGGGATATTCGCGCGTTTCCATACATAAAATTTACTATGAAACTGAGCGAAGTGAAATTAGGCGAAACGGTAAAGGTCGTTGCCGTGAGTGGCAGAGCGCCGAAAAAAAGATTGCAAAGCATAGGCATTACCCGCGGCAGCGTGCTGCGCGTGGAGATGTTCGCGCCTTTGAACGGTGCGCTGTACGTGCGGCTGGGACAGGCGGGCATCGTCATGCGGCGGGAGATCGCCGAGGCGATAGAGGCGGAACGCGTGGAAGAAACGTCCTCTCGTTCCGCAGAGGGGGATAAAAAGTGAGCGCGTGCAGTAAAATCGCGCTCATCGGATTTCCCAACGCGGGCAAGACCACTCTCTTTAACGCGTTGACGGGGGCGCACGAGCGCACGGGCAACTGGCACGGCGTGACCGTGACGGCGCGCGGTGGGAAGATGAAAAACCTGCCGTGCGTTTTGTATGATTTGCCGGGGATTTACGGGGAAGAGGCGACTTCGCCCGAGGAAAAGGTCACTCGGGATTTTCTGGAAAAGGAAAAAGACGCGCTCCTTTTGATCGCCGTATCCGCCGACGATGCCGCGCGGGGGCTCGCCGCGGCGGAAAGGCTCATAAAAACGCGAAAATCGCTCGTTGTGTTCACCTTTTATGACGCGTTTTCTTCGCGCGGCGGCAAAATCGATATCCCCGCCCTGAACGCGGATTTTTTTGGCACCGTGGCGGTGAACGCCAACGATAAAAAGGATATATCGAGGCTGGAGACCGCGCTCCGCCGCGCCCTTTCGGGCGGGGCGGAGCGCGGCGACTTCAAACGCGGCGACTTCAAACGAGGGGATTTCAAACGCGAGGATGCGGAAAAACTCATCTTTTCGCCGCCGCGCGGAAAGAGCGTTCTCGACAAGATACTGTTTCATAAATTCGGCGCGGCGGCGGCTTTTGCGTTGCTTTTCGCGTTCGTCTTTTACGCGGCGTTCGGAAAATATTCCCCGTCGATGCTCCTCACCGACCTTTTGGCGGCGCTGGGAAAAAAGGCTGTAAGCGGAGCGCGGGAGGCGCTTTCCGCCGTTCCGCCGTGGTTTGCGGGCTTTTTGTGCGACGGCGTGTTGACGGGTGTCTTTGCCGTTTTGGGATTCTTGCCGCAGCTCATCACCCTGTTTTTATTTCTGACCGTTTTGGAAGAGAGCGGCGTCATGGCGCGTTTCGCCTTTATGTCCGACGGTTTGTTTGAAAAGATAGGGCTGAACGGCAGGGCGTTTTTTTCGCTTTTCGCGGGGTTCGGCTGTACGGCGGTGGCGGCGCTTTCCACCCGTTCGTTGGACGATGAGCGGCTGCATAAAAAGACCGTACTGATGCTGCCGTTTGTCAGCTGCTCGGCAAGGCTGCCCGTGTATGCCCTCGTCATCAACGCCGTGTTTCCCTTTGCAAAACCCGTTTTGCTCATGGGGATTTACCTGCTCGGCGTATCGTCGGCATGCGTATTTTCCGCGCTTTACGACAAGTTTTGCGGCAAAAGTTCGCCGCCGCTTCTTATGGAAATGCCCCTTTTAATGAAAGTGCCCTTAAAAAAACTCGCAAAAGCCTTGCACTATTATTTAAAACAATTTATAATAAGAGTCGGCAGTCTGATATTGTGCGTCACGCTGGCGATGTGGTTTTTGGGCAGTTTTTCCTTCGCGCTGGAATTTACGGGCGGGGAGAAAAGCATGCTCGCGGCGTTGGGCAAGGGTTTGAAATACCTGTTTTATCCCATGGGGATTACCGACTGGCGGGTCTCGGTCGCCGCGCTCGGCGGGATATTCGCCAAAGAAGCGGTGGCGGGCACGCTCGCCATGCTCTTCGGAGGCAATGCCGCCGAAGCCTTCACCGCGCCTTCCGCTCTCGCCTTTCTCGCGTTCGTTTCGCTGTATACGCCCTGTCTTTCCGCCCTTGCGGCGATCCGTCGGGAAATCGGCGTAAAGGGCGCTCTGTTTGCGGGGTGCGGCAGTTTTTTCGCGGGGATTTTTGCGGGGTATATCACGTTCTTTCTCGCGTCGCACCTCGCCGCGCTGACGGCATTTGCCTTTGTTTTCGCCGCCGTCGGATTGCTCAAAATATTTTTCGGAAAGGAAAGCGGCTGCGTCGGCTGCGGAAAATGTCATGGTGGAAATCGTTGCGAAAAGAGAAATATCCCTCGTAAAACTGCTCGCGGAAAACGGCGTGCCGTATTCGGAAATCCGCCGCGCCCTGCGCAAGCGGGACGTCAAGGTGAACGGCGTAAGGATGAACGAGGATCTGCCGCTGGCGGCGGGGGATAAGGTCGTCGCCTATACCCGCGCTACCGAGAGCGAGGCGATAATTTTATACGAGGACGACAACGTGCTTGCAGCCGACAAGCCTAAAGGGGTGGAAAGCGAGGCGTTTTACGAAAAGCTTAAAATCGGGCGCGAGCTTTATTTCGTTCACCGTTTGGACAGGAACACCGACGGGATTTTGGTCTTTGCAAAGACGCGGGAGGCGGAAAAGGAGCTAATTTTCGGGTTTAAAAACCGCGCGTTTGAAAAATATTATCTGGCGGAAGTGTACGGCTCGTTTGAAAAAAAGAGCGGCACGCTTGTCGATTATCTCGTCAAGGACGCCGAAAAGGCGGAAGTGAAAATTTACAAAATCCCCGTAAAGGGCAGCGTGAAAATCGAAACGCGCTATAAAACGCTCAAAGAAAGCGGGGGGACGAGCCTGCTCGAGGTGGAGCTCGTCACGGGCAAAACACATCAGATACGCGCGCACCTTGCCTTTTACGGGCATTTCGTCATCGGCGACGGCAAGTACGGCAAGGAGAGCGTGAACCGCCTTTATAAGGCGAAAAAACAGCGGCTTTCGGCGGAAAGGATCGTCTTTCACTTCGGCGGCGGCGCGCTTTCGTATCTGGACGGAAAAACGATAGAAAGGAAACACTGATATGCCGCAGGACGCATTTACTCTTTATCATCAGGCAAAAGAACTGAATAAAATGCTGGCGGGGGGCAAGGTCAACAAGATCGCCCAGCCGACGGAAAGCGAGGTATATTTTTCGGTATACGCCAACAACGCGCGCTACAAGCTGGCGGTTTCGGCAAACGTCGCCACGGCGCGGGTGTGCACCGCCGCGGCGGAAAAGGAAAACCCGCTCGCGGCGTATAATTTCTGCATGTTGCTCCGCAAACACCTTTTGAACGCCGTTATAAAAGAAATATCATTGGACGGGTTCGACCGCGTCATAAAGCTGGTCTTTTCCTGCTACGACGAACTTTTCGGCGAAAAGGAGAAAATCCTGTACGCCGAAATCATGGGCAAATATTCCAACGCCGTTTTGGTGCAGGACGGCAAGGTGCTCGGCGCGATGAAGACGGCGTCCGTCGAGGAGGCGTCCAAACGTCCGCTCATCGTGAATTTTCCCTATCTGCCGCCCCCGTCGCAGGACAAGCTTTCGCCCCTCGATCCCGCTCTGGCGGGCAGGCTGGCGCAATTTATCGGCGGGGATTTGGGCAAATTCCTGTTTGAAAACGTCGCGGGACTGTCCTTTCAGACGGCGGCGGAGATCGCTTACCGTTTCGGAGAAAGCGGTGCGCTGAACCTCGCCGCGGCGGAAAAGCTTTACCGTTTTATCGGGAAATTTCTGTTCGAAACAAAGCTTGAACCCTGCGTGAAGGTCGGCGGAAACGGCGCGGAGGACTTCTTCGCGTTCCGCTACGAAACGCTGAGCGGGGAATACCGCTTATTTCCTTCGCTGAATGCCGCCGAGGAGTTTTTCTTTGAAGAAAAGGACAAAACGCGCACCTTTTCCGCATTGAAAAACAAGCTTTCCGAATGCGTGAAAAAGGAAGAAAAAAAGTTTTTAAAAAGGCTTTCCGTCATTTCCGACAAGGAAAACGACTGTCGCGACGCGCAAACCGACAAAATAAAGGGCGATTTGATACTTTCCAACATTTACCGCGTGAAAAAAGGCGATAAAGTGTTGGTGTGCGAAAATTTTTACGCCGACAATGCGGAAATAAAGATTTTCCTCGACGAAAACCTTTCCGCGCAGGACAACGCGCAAAGATATTATAAAAAGTACAACAAGCAAAAGCGCACGCTCCGCGCGATCGCGCCGCAAAAGGAGGAGGTGCTCGCCGCGCTTGCCTATATAGAATCCTTAAAGAGCGAGATCGAGCTTGCCGAAAACGCGCAGGCGCTTTCTTTCGTGGAGGCGGAACTCGTCGCGGCAGGGTATCTCAAGAAAAAATCCGAGCGAAAACCCGGCAAAAAGCCCGCGGCGGCGGGGTATATCTATGAAATCGACGGATTTACCGTGCGTGCGGGCAGAAACAATTCGGAAAACGACTTCATCACCTCTTCGGCTCGCGGCAAGGATATATGGCTGCACGCGAAAAAATATCATTCCTCGCACGTCGTCATCGACGTAAGGGAGCGTCCCGTCACGCAAAAGGTCGTCAAGGCGGCGGCGGAGATATGCGCTTATTATTCCGCGGGCAGGGGTGGTACGAAGATAGATATCGACTATGCGGAGAAAAAGTTCGTCAAAAAGCCGCCGAAAGCCGCGCCGGGGTTCTGGATATATTCGGAATTTTCCACCGTGACCGTCGACCCCGCAAAACACGAAGAATTTTTAAAACAGAGGTAAAAAATTTGCTTTTTACGGCAAATTATGATAGAATAGGTGAGAATTTAAAAAGCAGGAGAAAATTATGAACTACAAATTCGAAAAAGCCGAAAAGAGTACGGTTAAAGTTTTTATAACGCTCGACAAGGACGAGTGGAACGACGCGCAGGTGCAGGCGTATAACAAGACCAAGGGCAGATATTCCGTGCCCGGGTTCAGAAAGGGCCATGTTCCCATGAAAGTTCTGGAAAGCGCGTACGGCAAGGGCTTGTTCTTTGAAGAAGCCGTCAACGGCGCATTTCCGAAATATTATTATCAGGTTCTCGATAAAGAACCCTCCATCGAAGCGGTTGCGCAGCCCTCGCTGGACGTAGACAACGTCAGCGACGACGGCATTACCTTCGTTGCGGTTGTTCCCGTAAAGCCGGAAGTCAAACTCGGCGAATACAAGGGTATAAAGTTCAAAAAAGTTGAGTATAATGTTAAGGATGAAGACGTGGA
>CASETU010000085.1 GCA_949290895.1 uncultured Bacillota bacterium | reverse complement strand
GAACGGGCGGAAAATTCCCGCGAAACTCGTCAAAAGCGTGCCCAGCCAGCTTTCGAAATACTTGAACGTCAGCGACGATTTCGTCATCTTCAAGGAACGGGCGAGCACCTATTATCCCGATTTGCTTTTGCCCCTTCCCGATAAAAAAATATCCTTAAAAAAAGACTGCTGGACGTCGATTTGGGGCACGGTCGTCGGCGCGGAGCTTGCCGCAGGAAAAAACAGTATTTCCTTTTCGGTACGCGAAGAGGACGGGAGCGCCTGTTCGGCGGGGTTCGAGCTCGAAGTTTTGCCCGCCGTTTTGCCGGAATGCGATATCCCGAACACCGCGTGGTTCCATTACGATTGTATCGCCGATTACTATCGGGAAAAGGTTTTTTCTTCTCGTTATAACGATATTTTGCGTCGCTATTTCAAAAACATGGCGAAACACGGCATCAACACGCTGTACGTGCCCATGTTCAGCTTTGCCACGAATACCGAGGTCGGCAGGTACCGCAAGACGGTGCAGCTCGTGGACGTTGCTTACGACGGAAAAAAATATACTTTCGAATTCGGGCGCCTCATCGCTTTCATGAAGGAGGCGGAAAGTTTCGGGTTTCGATATTTTGAAATGAGCCACCTCGCCACGCAGTGGGGGGCGAAGTTTTCGCCGAAAATCATTGCCGCCGTGCGGGGCAAAAGAAGGCGTATTTTCGGCTGGGACGTCAGGAGCACGTCTCCGCGTTATTTACTTTTTTTAGATGAATTTCTGCCCGCCGTCGTCAAGGCGCTCGACGAAAACGGATTTTCGGGCAGGTGCTTTTTCCATATCTCCGACGAGCCGCGTTACGAGTTTATGGAAAACTATAAGGTGCTTTCGGAAAAATTCAGACAGCATCTCGGCTCGTACAAGATTTTCGACGCGCTAAGCAACTATGATTTTTACAAAGAGGGCTTGGTGGACTTCCCCGTGGTGTCGAGCGACGCCGTCGCGCCTTTTTTCGAAAACGGCGTGCCCGTCTGGCTGTATTACTGCTGCTCGCAGGGCGGAGAATATTATTCCAACCGCTTTTTCAACATGCCCCTTTTGCGGACGCGCATACTCGGGTTGCAGCTCTTTGCCAACGATATACGGGGCTTTTTGCATTGGGGATATAATTTTTACTACACTAATCTATCGCAAAAGCTCATCAATCCGTATTTTGTGACCGACGCGGGCAACGTCTATCCCAGCGGCGACAGTTTCCTCGTCTATCCCGGGGCGGGCGGAGAACCTTACGATTCTGTGCGGAACGAGGCTTTCGGCGACGCGTTTCAGGACTATCGCGCGCTCACGCTTTTGGCGACTCTGCGGGGAAGGGATTTTGTGCAAAAGCTTTTGGAAAAGGAAGGAGTGTGCGGTTTGACGAAGTATCCCAGAGATGAAAAGTGGTTCGCGGAATTCCGTGAGCGGATAAACGAGCTGATTATGGAATCGCAATGTTCTTCCGAGGCGGTCTGAAAATGGATATAGGAAAAATCGATAAAAATTTCGCGCTCGGCGACGCCGCCGCGCTGCAGTTTGATTTTTATAATGTTTCGGAAACCGAAACGGAGCTTTACGGCGTCTTTTACGACGATGCCGTCAAAAAGTATCTGCGCCTGCCCCTTTCGGTGGCAAGGGCTTGCGACGCATTGCACGAATATAACGAGGAAAATCTCACCGCGCTCGCGGCGCATTGCGCGGGCGGCAGGCTCCGTTTTTCCACAAATTCGCGCTACGTTGCGGTAAAAGCTGTGGAAGAAATGACTTATATGCACCACATGCCCTTGACGGGTTCGGCGGGGTTTTCCCTTTACGAAGATACGAAAAGCGGGCAAAAATACTTCGGAAACCTGCTTTCGGAGGCGCGGGACGGCGCGTTTGACGCTTATCTCGATACGGGCGACGACCGCATGAAATTTTTCACGCTGTATTTTCCCCTTTACTCTTCCGTTTCCGCCCTTTATCTCGGCGTCGAACGAGGCGCGTTGCTGCGCGGCGGAAAAAAATATTCCCGCGCGGGTAGGATCTTGTATTACGGTTCTTCCATCACCCAAGGCGCGTGCGCGTCGCGGGCGGGAAACAGTTACGAGGCGCGCATATCGCGGAAATTCGACATGGATTACGTCAATCTCGGTTTTTCCGGGAACGCCAGGGGAGAGCGGGAAATGGCGCGGTATCTCGCGGAGGTGTCTGCCGATATCTTTGTTTGCGATTACGATTACAATTCCGAAACCGCCGAAACGCTTGCGGATACGCATTGCCCGCTGGTAAACATTTACAGAGAGAAAAACCCGTATACGCCTGTAATTTTGCTCAGCCGCCCGTGCGTTTACGACGATGCGGACGCCGCGGCGCGGCGTGCGATCATCCGCGGCACGTATGATGAATTTCGCCGTCGGGGCGACGAAAACATCTATTTTATAGACGGCGGCAAAATTTTCGACGGTCCGCAGAAGGACGATTGCACGTCGGATGGCTGTCACCCGAACGATTTGGGGTTTTACCGCATGTCGGAAAGGATTGCGAAAACCGTACGGAAAATTCTCTACAAAGACGCGTGCGGAAGGAAATAGGATTTACAACGAAGAAGATTTTGCGTCTCTTAAAACGACGTATAGCATGTTTTTAGTTTTAGAGATACGGGTTCCAATTTGTTTAATTGCTTGACAAATAAGTTAATTGTAAAAAGTATATTTTAGCGATAGAGTAAGAAATCAGGATTTTATAGTATAATTGATCGGAAAAGTAAAATAAGGGCGAAGAATGAAAAATTCTTCGCCCTTTGCATATTTAGGTGAATTATACTATTAAGTGCAACAGTAGAAGAAAAAAAAGAGTTCATACAAATCTGTGGTAAAATAGAGTT
>CASETU010000084.1 GCA_949290895.1 uncultured Bacillota bacterium | reverse complement strand
GCGCCGCCCTCTCAAAAAAACACCCCCTGCTTTTTTTAACAACCCGCCGCCGCGCGCGCTCATCCGCCTAAAAAAAAAAAACAGCCGCCAGCCGTCGTAATTTTCGCCGGCACGCGGCTGTTGCATTTATAAAATTTACGTTTATTTATCCGTCGGCTGTTCCGCGTTTTCCGCCGTGACGTCGGCGGCTTGTTCCTCGGCTTTTTCCTCTTCGGGAAGATCGGCGAGCATTTTTTTGATGAGCTCTTCCTCAAAAATACGCAAACCTTCTACAGGAACGGTATCAAGCTTTTCTTCCGCATGCAGAAGGAATTTGCGCGCCTGCGCGTAGTCTTTCAGCACATACAGAACGTAAGCAGATTTCACGCGCAGCACCGTAACGTCGTTGACGTTGTTCAGATAGCGCTCGTTGTCCTCCACGAGGTTGTCCGCCTCCGATTCGTCAAAGGCGAAAGTACAGGCGTTATACAAAAGATTCGCTCTCACGTACGGGCGGTAAGACTTCGGCATATCTCCAAGCAGGCTTTCCATCCGCGCGGAAACGTCCTTCGCCTTTTCGTAATCCTCTTTATCGAGATAATATACGTAGCGCGCGTCGAGCAAAAGAAGATAATTCAAATCGTCTTCCGCAAGCTGCGGAACTTCGGTATAATATTTCTCCTCTATGTCGCGGGGACGTTTCCCTTCCGTAAGGAAAGCGTGCACGCACAAGAGCGAAAGCATGACCTTTTCGGAATCTTCCCCGCGCTTGATACCCATGACCACCGCGGCGTCGTTCTTGATGCCGTCGGAAGTCATCGGCAGTCCGTTGCCGAACACAAAGTACAGCGAAACGGGCAGCATGATCGCCCAAATCGCATACAGCCAGAACGGAAGAAAACTCGTTAAAAACAACGGGATAACGGAGATAACGAGCAAAACGATATTGCCCGTAAGCCCGCCGCGCGTCATCTTAATAAAACGCTCGCCCAGATTTTCTGTATTTTCCGGCACCATTTCCGTCGAACCGAGTTCATCCGCGAACCCCGTAAAATCGAGGCGGAGCTTGCCGTTTTCCTTTGTGAAAAGCAAAAACGCCAGGCGCATGGAAATAAAACGGAAACCGTTCTTTTTTCCCGAACGGATATGTCCCCACTCGTGCACGAGAGTGTTGACGACCGCCCAAACGATCGCGCCGACGAGGCAGTATAACACGTAAAACCAGATATCCCCGCCGTAAGCGTTGTTTCCGACCAGCGTCACAGCCAAAATACCGATGAGCGTTGCCGCAAGGAGTATGATATTGTTGATGATGTTCGTTCTTCTGTTCATGTCTTATCCCTTGAAACGGCTCAGCGCGTAACCTTCGAGATTATCGCTTTCGCTGACCGTGATTTCCTCCAGTTTAAGTTTATCCATTATCGCAATAAGCAATACGCTCCCGCCCGCAATGACTTCCGCCCTGCCGCTTTGCAGACCTTTCAGCTTTTTACGCTCCTCAACCGACATGGAAAGAAGTTTTTCGCTCAAACGCGAAAGTCTGTCCGCACTCATTTTATAACCGTCGACCTTTTTCGGATCGTACGGCTCCAGCGCAAGGTCTATCGCCGCCAGGCTGGTCGCCGTGCCGCCGATGCCGTAAAATCGAGCCGCAGGCACCGCGGGATATTTTTGCACCGCCTCCGCACAGACGAGCCTGAGCTTGTCCGCGTCCTGCCCGCATATATCGACAAGCCGCACCACCCCCATATCCAGCGAATAACCGTATATCCGCTTTCCGCCGCGAGAAACGCTGATCTCGCTGCTCGCGCCGCCGATGTCGATGATACCGCCGTCTTTGCCGCCAAGCGCGCCGATGAGCCCGAGCTCCGCCTCCTCTTCCCCGGAAACGATTTCCACGGGCAAGACGAGCTTTTCTGCCAGCTCTTTGCCGAACGCCGCGCCGTTTGCGGCGCGGCGCATAGCCGCCGTACCGAACGCGCATATATTTTGCGCACCGTCTTCGATAAGTTTGTTCTTCAGCGCGGCGACGGCCGCAAAGGTCCGCGCCTTCGCATTCTCGCACAAAACGCCGTCAGACGCTAAATTTTCGCCGAGACGGGTGATGACGACTTCTTTCTTGATCGTGACTCCGTCTTGCCAAAGCATGGAGCGGACGGAATTAGAGCCGATATCGATAACGCCCAAAAGCATATTTTAATTCAGCTCCACGTCGTCTTCGTAGCGATAGCCGAGCTCGCGCGCACGCTGTTCAATCCACCAGCGCGTCTGCCGTATCTCGATGAGATCGCCGCCCTCTTCGATGAGTTGTTCGTATTTTGCGATGGCGGCGTTGAGTTCCTTCCACTTCGCGTTCTCTATGCTGATGGAAATAAGCTGAAAGATGAGAACGCTGATGAGCAAAACGAGCAGTATCACGCCCGTCGCCGTCGCCGCCGCTACCAGTCTTTTGAATTTGTTTTCGTTCATTGCGATACTTTTCCTTTATCCCCTTCCATTTATTGTACACTTTTTCCAGCGGTTTTGCAAGTATTCTCGCCAAACTTTTCTCTCCGAGCAACATTCCGAGAAAAACTGCGGCTATCATATACGCCCTGAGAGAGGGAAAATCGTAAAAATGCGCGAACACGACATAGAGCGCGGCAATCAGCAAAAACGAAACCGCGTCCAAAACTGCGAGCAAATACCTGTTTTTCATGAAGGCGGCGAAAGACACGATGAGCGCATGCAGAACGCCGCCCGCAATACCGAACGCCAGCGCGCCGACAAATACGTAAAACTGCCCCGAACTGACGAACATTTTACTTGAAAAAACGTTTGATGAAGGGTGCTTTCTTCGCGTCGTACTTGACAGAATCGAATTTTCCGTCCGCCGTCAGCACGCCGCTGCCCTTGTTGTACGCGGTTATCTTTATCCCTTCGCCGCCGACGAGCACTTTGTCGCCCCCGACGGTGAGTTTCAGTTCCTTATCGGAAAAAGAGTCCACCGATTCCACGCCGCTCATCGTCAGCCGCTTGCGGTTTTCCAGCGTAAGTTTCTGTTCGTTTACCGTTTCCTGCATATATCGCACCTCCGTTTAAAGAAAATATATGCCCTCCGTCAAACGAAAATGCCCCGCAGGAAAAAAACGCCG
>CASETU010000083.1 GCA_949290895.1 uncultured Bacillota bacterium | reverse complement strand
ATAAGGTCATCGCAATCGATCAGTCGCCCATCGGCAGGACGCCGCGCAGCAACCCCGCCACCTATACGGGGGTTTTCTCCGCGATACGCGACCTCTTCGCCGCAACGCCTGACGCCAAGGAGCGCGGCTATAAATCGGGGCGGTTTTCCTTCAACGTCGCGGGCGGCAGATGCGAAAACTGTTCGGGCGACGGCATCATCAAGATAGAAATGCACTTTTTGCCCGATATCTACGTGCCCTGCGAGGTCTGCCACGGCAAGCGTTATAACCGTGAGACATTGCAGGTCAAATACAAGGGCAAGAGCATCAGCGACGTGCTGGAAATGACGGTGGACGAGGCGGTGGAGTTCTTCGCCAACCTGCCGTCGATATACAACAGAATCAAGACGCTGCAGGACGTCGGGCTGGGATATATCCGTCTGGGGCAGTCCTCGACCACCCTTTCGGGCGGCGAAGCGCAGCGCGTGAAGCTTGCGACCGAGCTTTCCAAACGCCCGACGGGCAAGACGCTTTATATCCTCGACGAGCCTACTACGGGACTGCATTCCTACGACGTGCAAAAGCTTTGCGCCATTTTGAGTCGTCTGCGCGCGGGCGGCAACACCGTCATCGTCATCGAGCATAACCTCGACGTCATCAAGACGGCGGACTATATCGTCGACATGGGACCCGAGGGCGGTGACGGCGGCGGGACGGTCGTTGCGGCGGGCTCGCCCGAAGAGGTCGCGCTCGTCGAAGAGAGCAGGACGGGCGTATTCCTCAAGAAAATCCTGCACGTGTAAAACAAACTGAAAAAATTTTAAAAATATTTAAAAAAATTCCAACAAAACGAATCGCAAGATTGTTTAATAAGCGAAACAGTTGAAGGGGCAGACTGTGAATAAGATAAAACTTGACGCGTACGCCGCGCGCATGAAACGCGGCGACGAGCACGCGTTCGCCGTCATCTACGAAAGCACCAAAAAAGGCGTCTTTTCCTATATATATTCCATCACGGGCGATTACGCGGTGGCGGAGGAACTGATGCAGGATACATACGTCAAGGTCAAACAGAATATCTCTTCCTACCGCGAGGGCAACTTTTCGGCGTGGATTATCCAAATCGCGCGCAACCTCGCGTACAACCACGTAAAGCGTGCGTCGCGGGAAGTTTTTACCGACGATTACGCGCCCTTCGAACGGGGTGGCGGGTACAGGATAGACGAGGAAAGCTCGCCCGTGCTCGCGGCGGTGAAAGCCGTTTTAAAGGAGGAAGAGGCTCAAATCGTCATCTTGCACGTCGTGGGCGGGTATAAGCACCGCGAAATCGCGGAGCTTCTTAAAAAGCCCGTCGGAACGGTTACCTGGACTTATAAAAACGCGCTGGCAAAACTCAAAGCTCATCTCGAAGAGGAGGAAAGACGGTGAAAAACAAAGATATTTTCAAAAAACTGAATGCCGAATTCGACCGTATCACTCCCGAAATGAGCGATAGGGTGAAAAACGAACCCATCGCGGCGGCACAGCGGGAAACCGCGGAAGAACGCGTGCCCGTTTCGGCGGGCGCATGGGGCGGAAACTTCTTTGCCGACCGCCGCAACAGGATATGGATATTCGCCGCGGCGGCGCTCGTCGCGCTGGCTTTGGCGCTTACCTTCATACTTATTCCGCTTGCAAAGCGGGGTAAAACGCCTTATACTTTGAGCGACAGTTACATCACCATGAGCACTTCCGAAACGGGCGTTTCGCTGCAAAGCAACGTGCGCTCGCTCGGCAATCTTTCGACGCGTGCGGCGACTCAGCCTGCCGACATAAACTTTTCCATCGTTTCAGACAGCGACGGCAAGGTCGTGAAAGTCATCGGCGGCAACCGCGAGTCGGAAATCGTGCTGGCGGGGCTCGCCGCGTCGGCGCAGACCGTCGTCGGCAAAAGCGTGGAAGAAGCCGTCGCCACCCTTTCCGCGTCGGTCAGCGCGCTTGGATTTTATTCGGGAAACAACGCCCTGAGTTTTTCCACCATCAGCGCGCGGGGCGAGGACGTGGCAACGGGTATCGCGGCAGACATCAAGATGCAGGCGGAATCGGCTGTGGCGGGTGCGCAGGTCGTTTCCGTGGTATCGGATAAAGCGGCTTTGCAAGCGTCTTTGGGCGTGACGGGGGAGTATTCCCTCGAAGAACTGCTCGAAATGGCGGCGGCTAAGCAAGGCTATCTGCAGGAAACGGCAGACGAGCTTTATCAGTCGGGCGGAGACGCGCTTTACAACGCTTACCTTTTTGAACTGCTTGAAGAATACGTCGATCTGCTGGAAGATCGGCAGGAAGCCTATAGAGAGCTTTACGAGCTTTATCGGAAAATCAAAATTGAGGCGGGATTATTTGCTGACGTTCTCGTCGGCGGCAAACTCAACCCCGACCTCGTTATCGGCGAAGATCTGAAAGAAGAATTTAACGACGCCCTCGAAGAGTGTGCGGAAACGATGCTCGTTCCGCAGACCGACGAGGAACTGAAACTGTTTGAAAGTTTTTATTCCGCGCTAGACTTCGACGTCATTGACGAAATTCTGGAAGAATTTGAAGATACCGTTTACAAGATCGCAGAAGTGATGGAAGAACTGCTCGACGCGGTGAACAGCTGGGTTTCCGACGCTGAGGAAGTTTTGGATAAAATTAAGTCGGAATGGAATGCATTTATCGACGACGTGGGCGCTTCCGGTTTTACCGATCCCGAAGACTATATCGAAAAAATGACGGAAGTTTTTGAAAAGGAATACGAAAAACTCTTAAACAGATAACACACACTCCATTATATCTCCATCTATATTGCATCTCCGCGCCGCCCGAAAATCGGGCGGCGCGGAGATTTTTTAAACCGTTTTTCGGTGGGGTGATTTTATACGCCTTTCGATCAAAGGCAAATTTTTTTACGCCGCGCCGTTTTTTAGGACGGCGTTTTATATAAATACGGTATATATTATTTATGTTTTAAAGCGTTTGCCGACGCAATGCGCGAGGGCACGAAAAAAAATTTTTAAAAAAACAAAAAAAATTTTCGATTTTGCCAACAAAACGCATTTGCCGATTGTTTAATAAGCGAAAAGAAAAACAAAAGCCCTTTGAGGAGAGGGCGTTAAAAAGGAGAGATACTATGAAAAAGTTATCGATCGTTGTGGCATTTATGGTTATGATAACGGGACTTGCGGCGGTGATGTCGGCGTGCAACGTCGGCAAAGCGAACGCGCAGACCTATGTGGCGATGGACATCAACCCGTCCGTGGAATTCGTTTTGGATAAAAAGGATAAGGTCATCGCCGTGAAGGCGGCGAACAGCGACGCGGAAATCTTGCTTTACGGTGCGGAAGGCATCGTCGGCGCGAAAATCGAGGACGCGAGCAAACGCGTTGCCGAGCTTGCGATAAAGTACGGGTTCGTTTCGGAGGAAAACTCCACGATAAACGTGACCGTAACGGGTAAGTCGGCTGACAAGGAAGGGAAAATCCTCGCCAAGATAGACGCCAGCTTTTCCGCGGCATTCTCCGATACGGGGCTGACGATCACCATCGTTACCAACGGCGGCGTGCTGCTCAACGCGCGGCTGGAAAATCTGAAAGCGCAGTATCCCGACAATGCGGACATTCAGGCGCTTACGCCCGGTAAGTTCCGCCTTGTGGAAGCGGCGATGCGCGTAGATAAGAGCCTTACGGT
>CASETU010000082.1 GCA_949290895.1 uncultured Bacillota bacterium | reverse complement strand
ATCGACGGCGACACCTCGACCAACGACATGGTCACGATTTTGGCAAACGGTTTGGCAGGCAACGAGGAAATTGCCGCCGAGGGGGAAAACTTTTCCGTATTTATGAAGGCGCTCAACACCGTAACGGTCAACCTTTGCCGCATGATAGCGGGCGACGGCGAGGGGGCGACAAAGCTCATCGAATGCAGCGTCGTCGGCGCGGATAGCGAAAAGACGGCGAAGACCGTCGCAAAATCGGTCATCTGTTCGTCGCTCTTAAAAGCCGCCATGTTCGGCGCGGACGCCAACTGGGGCAGGGTGCTTTGCGCCATTGGCTATAGCGGCGCGGTGGTGGACGTAGCAAAGATAGACGTGGACTTCATCTCTCCCGCAGGCAAGATAAGTGTTTGCAAAAGCGGCGCGGGCGTGCCGTTTTCGGAAGATAAAGCGAAAGAAATCCTTTCGGAAAGCGAAATCAACATCGCAATAAACCTCAACGCGGGAGACTTTTCTTCGGCGGCTTGGGGGTGCGATTTAACGTACGATTACGTCAAGATAAACGGCGATTACCGCACTTAAAAGAAAGAAAATCCCGCACACGAAAAGGGCAAAACGCCTTTTTTCACGGCGGGATTTCATCATAAATTCCATAAAAAGCGAGAAACAATCATGACAATATCCAATCACGAACGGGCGAGCGTGCTGGTACACGCCCTGCCGTACATCAAAAAATACAACGGAAAGATCGTCGTCGTCAAATATGGCGGCAACGCCATGACCAACGAAACGCTCAAAAGCTCGGTCATGAAGGACATCGTGTTGTTGGCGCTCATCGGCGTCAAGGTCGTTTTGGTGCACGGCGGCGGCCCCGAAATCAGCGAAACGCTGGAAAAGCTCGGCAAGGAATCGGTCTTCAAAAACGGGCTCCGCGTCACCGATAAGGAGACGGTGGACGTGGTGCAGATGGTGCTTGCGGGCAAGGTCAATAAAAGCCTTGTCAACCTCATCGGCGTGAAAGGCGGCAAGGCGATCGGGCTTTCGGGTCTCGACGGGCACATGCTCAAGGCGAAAGTCAAGGACAGCGAACTCGGCTACGTCGGGGAAATCACAAAGGTCAGCACCGCGCCCATTACCGACGTTCTGGAAAAGGGCTATATTCCCGTCGTTTCCACGGTGGCGTGCGACGATGAAGGCAACGTGTACAACGTCAACGCCGATACCGCCGCGGCGAAAATCGCGGGGGAACTCAAAGCGGAAAGCCTGATTTCCATGACGGACATCAGCGGCATCTTAAAAGACAAAAACGACCCGAATACCCTCATTTCCAAAATCAAGGTCGGGGAGGCGAAAGATCTCATCGAAAAGGGCATCATCGCGGGCGGCATGATACCCAAAACGGAATGCTGCGTCAACGCGGTGAAATGGGGCGTCAAGCGGGTGTTCATCATCGACGGCAGGATTCCCCATTCCATCATCATCGAAATGCTGACCGACGAAGGTATCGGCACCATGTTCGAGGAATGATAAAATAAAAGTCGTTTTTTCGGAGGCGGACATGAACGTTTTTTCGGAAGATAAAAAATACATCGCGGGCACGTACGCCCGTTTCGATTTGCAGATCGTCAAGGGCAAAGGCTCGCTTTGCTATGACGAAACGGGCAAGGAATACATCGACTGCGGCTCCGGGATTGCCGTCAACACCTTCGGGTTTTGCGACGAAGAATGGCAAAACGCCGTTACGGAGCAGATACGCGCTTTTCAGCACACGTCGAATCTTTATTACTCCGAACCCTGCGTAAAGCTCGCCAAAATGCTCTGCGAGCGTACGGGCATGAAAAAGGTGTTCTTTTCCAACAGCGGTGCGGAAGCGAACGAGTGCGCCATCAAGACGGCACGAAAGTACGCCGAGGAAAAGAAGGGAAAGGAATACTTTCAAATCCTCACCTTGAAAAACAGCTTTCACGGCAGGACGATAACCACCCTAGCGGCGACGGGGCAGGACGTTTTTCATCAGGACTTCACGCCGCTGACCGACGGTTTTTTGTATGCCGCTCCGCAAAAAGAGGAAGTGGAAAACGCCGTAAAAAACAACAAGATAACGGCTGTGATGATAGAGCTCGTGCAGGGCGAGGGCGGCGTCAACGCGCTGGAAAAAGACTTCGTAAAATGGATTTCCGATTACGTGAAGGAAAAGGACATTCTGCTTATCTGCGACGAAGTGCAGACGGGCAACGGCAGAACGGGCGCGCTTTACGCTTATATGAATTACGGCATTCAGCCCGACATATTCACCACGGCAAAGGGGCTTGCGGGCGGACTTCCGCTGGGCGCGACGCTCTTTAACGAAAAGACGGAAAACGTGCTGAAAGTCGGCATGCACGGCTCCACGTTCGGCGGCAATCCCGTCGCGTGCGCGGGGGCGATTTCCGTGCTTTCGAGAATAGACGACGACTTGCTTT
>CASETU010000081.1 GCA_949290895.1 uncultured Bacillota bacterium | reverse complement strand
TTTTGAGATGTTTTGATTTCGTTTTAATGCGAGCTTCAAGTCTTTTTTAAAACGATTTGACGGAACGATTTTATACATCGTTTTCGACCTCGGCTAAAACTTCGGCAAACGAATTATACTTTTTATATTTTTCAGGGTGTTTTTTCATTTCGTAAAATTCGTTCATCGCGGCGATCGTTTCCGCATTCGGTTTTTCGAGATGCAAATCAAACGGGATTCCCTGTTCGCGGACGACCTGCTTTAAAAACATAGTAATTGCCGTGGTCATCGAAATACCAAACTCGTCGAGAACGGATTCCGCATTGTTTTTTAAAGTTTTGTCTACGCGGATATTAAGATTATTAAATTCATTCATGATATCACCTCCGATTCTATTTTAATTTATTTTATGCTGCTTGTCAATACTTTGTGTAATTTTTTCGTAAATTATGCGCATGTTTTTAATATATATTACAAAAAATATGTAAATTTCGTTATAATAATACTCCAAAATTTTTTTAAGGAGTAAAGATTATGACGGATTTCATTTTAGAACAGGCATACTATGCTTTACATGCTGTCGAAAAGTTGATCGGCTATATCGAAGACGAAAACGGGCGATATGAATACAATCGTTCACAGTTTCAATTATTGTCGTTTCAGCCGAATAGACAGTCTGTCGAGGCGGAGGAGCTAAAAAGAAAAAAGGAGGAACACAAAAGCGAGGGTGCAATAAAACGGGTCATAAACAAAAAATCGGCAGTAACTGAAACGAAAAAGGAGGATCAAGAGTTGATACGTTTTAGTGACTGCACCGTCAGACGGCGGAAAAACGGGTTATATGAAATTCGCTACCGACGCGGCGGCATGGAAAAAACGTGGTCGAGCATGAAATTAAAGACTGCGAAAAAAAAGTGTTTAGAATGGCTGCACGCCGAGAACCGCCAGCGGCGCGAGCTCGTCGAAGAGGGCTTGCCGCCTGAAACGGTGATTTTCGGCACGTTTGCCGATAATTACATGCAGAATGTAAAAAGACGCATGGTAAAGCCGGAAACGTTTTTCAGTTACATAAACACTTACAAAAATTATATCGTTCCCAATTTCGGCAAAATGCCGTTATTAAAAATAAAGTCGGTATATGTTCAGAACGTTCTTAACGCGATCAACGACAAATATCCGCGGAAGTGCGAGGACGTGAAAGTTTTGCTGAACGCGATTTTTACCTATGCGGTAAATAACGGTGAAATCAAAATAAACCCGATCAAGGCTGTTTATATTCCGAAACACGAACGAAAAAACGGCAACGCGCTTACCAAAGAGGAAGAAGCGGAGCTGCTGAAAGTCATCAAAGGGAGAAAAATAGAACTCATATACGTTTTGGCGCTTTATACCGGGGCAAGGGCTTGCGAATTAAATACTGCGGTTTTTGACGTGGATAAAAACACGATCACTTATAAAAACGGGAAATTGAAAAGCTATCAGAAAGAGAAATTTCGCACGATACCGATATTTCCAAAATTAAAACCTTACGTGCCGAGGCTGCTTTCGGAAGAATGGCGGACAAGTGTGGATCGCGTTTCCCATACGCTGCGGGAGCTGCTCCCGAACACGCAGCACACGTTTAAAGACCTCCGGCATACTTTCACCACGCGGGCGCGCGAGTGCGGAATCGATAACGAAGTTGTAAGTTTATGGACCGGGCACAGTTTGGGCAACATAACGGCGCGCGTTTATACGCATTTTTCGCCGGAATTTATGCAGCGCGAGGCGGAAAAGTTGAGGTATTGACTGACGAAACGCAAAATGAAAAAACCCCATTTAAACCCCGCAAAATTTAAAAAAACACGACTTTTGCGGATTTTTGACAAAGAAAAAAGCACCTTTTTAACGATTTTTCGTTAAAAAGGTGCGGATTTGGTAGCCCCATGGGGAATCGAACCCCAGTTTCCGCCGTGAGAGGGCGGCGTCTTAACCGCTTGACCATGAGGCCTTGTTTTTTCAGCTTTCTCAGTATATCACATTTTTTTTCGTTTGGCAATAATTTTATTTCAAAAAATTAAAATGCTTTCCGCAAATCTCCGATTCTTTTCGGATTTGAAAACGTCCCCCGTTTATTTTATGCAAAACCGAAAATTTCCGTCGGCAAAGCGGGAAGGGGACGAAGCAAACTAATAAAAAAATAAAAAAACCCGCCGTTGCCGACGGAAAGAAAATAATAACCCCGTTTATAAAAAACAGGCGAATGCCACGCTCGTTGCCTCTGACCTCCTTAATGAAAAGGCTCTGCATATCAACGTAGACCAAAATGGCTTCTTATCGTTATTTGTGGAGCAATTCTTCTTCCCAATCGCACAGGGCAGGCTT
>CASETU010000080.1 GCA_949290895.1 uncultured Bacillota bacterium | reverse complement strand
CGTACGCGCATTTGTTGCTCATCAAAATTTTCAGCAGGGAAATACACCTGCCGTCGGCGGTGAAAGAATGGCATATTCCGCCGAAACTCGCGTTGCCTATGCCGTTCGGCGTGTTGGCGCGGCGCGAGCCGCTCGACGAACAGGATACGTCGTACTTTGCCGATTCGGTCAGTATTTTCAGCCTTTCGCCGTCGATCATCGCTTTGCCTCCCGCTGATTTCATAAGCCGCCTTGCCGCTTGAAAGGGCAAAACGCGCCAAAAATGCCGCTCGCTTTACGAACATTTGTTTATATTATAGCGCGGCGCGCGAAGTTTGTCAAACAAATGTTTGCATGTTTTCCGAAATATTTTGCCGGAGAGGAAAAGGTAAAGCGGAAACAAAAGGCGCGGGAAAATCATATGATGTTGTATATAAAAAACCACAAAAGGGGGCGAGTATGTTAAAACCCATTCAACTCGATCTGCCGTATCCGTCGCTCGATTGCATCACCTGCGATCTGAAAAGCGCGCAAATCGTCTTTCCCGCTTACGCTTCGGCGCACAGCGAACTTACGGCAATTTTGCAATACATATACCATTCGTTCAATTTTAAAGGGCGTTGCGATAACGAAACCGCCGATACGCTGGAGGGGATCGCGCTTGCCGAAATGCACCATCTTGACATTTTAGGCAGTATGCTTTTGAAATTGGGCGCCGATCCCGTTTACGTATCCTCTTATCCGCCGACGGGATTCAATTTCTACAGTTCGTCGGCGGTAAGTTATTCCAAAAGCGTGCGCAAAATGCTGATGGACGATCTTTCGGGCGAACTTTGCGCGATAGAGGGGTATAATAAGATTTTATGCCGCCTTTGCAACGAAGAAGTCGCCGCGGTCATCACGCGTATAAAACTCGATGAAGAACTGCACGTCAAAATTCTGAAAGAGCGCATGAACGCGCTTTTCTGCGACTGCAATCATAATTGTTGAATCAAAAACTCTTTGCGGGCGGCGTTTTGAAAAACGCCGCCCGCAAAGAATTTCTTGTGTAAAAACTATGATAAAAATGTTAAAAAGCGTTTTAACATTGAATATCATTAAATATCATAAAAACGCTTAACTTGCCGAGCAATATCGGTTATAATATTAATAATAGAATAATTTGATTATTTCGGTAATGCTTTTTAAATTGGGCGGAGCAGGTATAATATCATCACGATAAATTAAAAAAGGGGGAAAGAGAGAAATGTTGACCGCAGAGCAGAAAAGGGATTATTTTTGGAAAATATTTGAGGAAGTTCTTGTCGAAAACGGCAAGCCTTTTAAAATAATGCCGCATAAAGGCAGGCAATGGGCTTGGGTTGAAGAGCGGATATTGCTGGAATTTTTGGTTCAAAAAGGAATATTCCGCGTCGGACTTTATTTGTCGGACGAGCAGTTTTATCATTTTCTGGTGTCGAGAAAAGGGGAAATCGAAAAAATGCTGGGTTTTTCTCCCACTTGGACGAGCGGTGAAAGAAGTGGGAACGTAAAGAGGATAAAAACGGAATTTGCGTTTGACGGGCAAAAATGCGATGAATCAGAATACAGAAATTTGATCGACGTCGCGCTTCCCACAATCGTTTCATACATAAAAGCGTTTAAGCCGTATTTTTAGAAACAACCGAGAAAATCGACAAGCGAACAAAAAAACGTAAAACAGCCGTCATCGGACGGCTGTTTTTTTCAAAAAAACTGTGCATTCTTTGTTGACAGGCAGAGCCCGAGCGTGAAACGGGCAGGTAACTCCTTCAAAGCTACCCTATGGCACACGAACCTCACCGCTTAGTGCTGCTATATCCCTATCCTGACACGGTTCACGGCAGTCCGTTGCATAAGACCTTGAAATCAACATTCCTTACCAGACGCAGCCTCGCACAATGCAAGCCGCGAAAGACCTTCAGCCCCGCTATAGCGGATTGCGGGTACAGGGCACCGCTAGCTCCCCACTTAGCACAGCAGTATTATTTTAACCGAATTTTTTGAAATTGGCAAGTTATTTTGCCGAAATTTTATCAAATACTTTGACTTTTCAAAATAAATTTTGTATAATCGACATATAAAGACATATCAAAAGGCGATGACGAAGGACAAGTTTCGCAGAAAGAGCGTTTTCAGCGAGCCGCGGCGGTGCAAGGCGGCAACGGCGTTCTGCGGGGTATCCCCTTCCAGCTCGCGCGGAGAAAGGGAAAGTAACCGCGCGCGTTTCCCGCGTTAAGGGTTCAAGTGCGCATTTTTGCGAATGAGAGTGGTACCGCGGCACGTTCGTCTCTTTTGTCGAACGCGCTTTTTTTATTTTTTACGGGAGTTGTGCGATGTATAAAAAAGTTGACACTTCGCTGAATTTCGTCGGCGAAGAAAAGAAAGTTCTGGAATTCTGGAAACAAAACAAAATCTTTGAAAAGAGCGTAAAGCAAAACGAAGGGCATGAGGAATTCACCTTTTACGACGGGCCTCCGACTGCCAACGGCAAGCCGCATATCGGGCATATTCTGACCCGCTCCGTCAAGGACATCATTCCCAGATACCGCACGATGAAGGGCTATCACGTTTTGAGGAAGGCGGGGTGGGATACTCACGGTCTGCCCGTGGAGCTGGAAGTGGAAAAGTCCCTCGGCATCGACGGCAAGCAGGAAATCGAAAAATACGGCATCGAGCCGTTCATCAAAAAATGCAAGGAAAGCGTATGGAAGTACAAGAGCGAGTGGGAGCGCATGAGCGACCGCGTCGGCTTTTGGGCGGACATGGAGCACCCTTACATCACTTACGACGACAATTATATCGAATCGGAGTGGTGGGCGCTCAAACAGATCGCGAAAAAAGGGCTCTTGTATAAGGGACATAAGATCGTCCCGTATTGCCCGCGCTGCGGCACCGCGCTTTCCAGCCACGAAGTGGCGCAGGGCTATAAGGACGTCAAGGAAAAGTCGGTTTTCGTGCGCTTTAAGGCGAAAAACGAGGATAAATACTTCCTTGCATGGACGACCACGCCCTGGACGCTTCCGTCCAACGTCGCGCTGTGCATGAACGCGGAAGAGGACTATTCCGAAATCGAAGTCGAGGGTACGCGCTATGTCATGGCGAACGCGCTCATTTCCTCGCTCTTTGAAGATTATAAAGTGCTTTCCACCAAAAAGGGCAGCGAGTACGAGGGGGAGGAATATATCCCGCTCTTCCCGTTTGCCGAGGGCACGTTCAAGGAAAAGGCGTATTACGTCACCAACGCCGACTACGTCACGCTGACCGACGGCACGGGTATCGTACACATCGCGCCCGCGTTCGGTGAGGACGACGCCGAGGTCGGCAGAAGATACAACCTTCCCTTCGTCAAGCTTGTGGACGACCGCGGCCGCATGACG
This sequence comes from uncultured Bacillota bacterium, assembly GCA_949290895.1. Classification (GTDB taxonomy): domain Bacteria; phylum Bacillota; class Clostridia; order Christensenellales; family Borkfalkiaceae; genus UMGS775. The sequence goes on along the minus strand of CASETU010000080.1, from coordinate 543 downwards.
GAAAACTGCGGCAGATACGCGGGGGTGTTCTGCAAGGACGCCGACAAGCTGATCATCGAGGACATGAAAGCCGACGGCAGGCTGGTGAAGGAGATGATGTACGAACACTCGTACCCCTTCTGCTGGCGCTGCGACACGCCGCTTTTGTACTATGCGCGTTCCAGCTGGTTCATCAAGGTGACGGCGATCAAGGACAGACTGCTCGCCAGCAACGAATCGGTCAACTGGATGCCCGACACCATCAAGCACGGGCGCATGGGGAACTTTTTGGAAAACGTCATCGACTGGGGACTTTCGAGGGAGCGTTACTGGGGCACGCCGCTGCCCGTGTGGATATGCAATAAGTGCGGGAAAATGCACGTTATCGGCAGTAAGCAGGAATTAAAAGACCTTTGTCATATCGAAGGGGATATCGAACTGCACCGCCCGTATATCGACGCCTGCACCTGGCAGTGCGACTGCGGCGGCACATTCGTTCGCGAAAAGGAAGTCATCGACTGCTGGTTCGATTCTGGCAGCATGCCGTTTGCGCAGCTGCATTAT
>CASETU010000079.1 GCA_949290895.1 uncultured Bacillota bacterium | reverse complement strand
ACGTAAATAAAATGTAAGTTGTATTTGTTTGAATGAATCGGATATTTTATTTTTATAATATTTTAAGAATGTTACTAATTACTAACTTTGATATCGTTAAATTTAATGGTTTTTTCTTAGTTCGCGCGATATTTCGTTTTGGCGATATAATGAAGGCGGTATTCCCGTCGCTTTTTTAAAAAAACGTGTAAAATAATGAATGGATTCAAATCCGCATTCGGCGGCAATTTCCGTAAATGTTTTTTCGGTGGTGGATAGCTTTTTTTTCGCTAAAACTAATTTTTTATCTAAAACATATTCGCCTATAGTTTTCCCCGTAACGTTTTTGAATTCTTTACAAAGCGTTGACCGGTTTGTGTTGAACAAAAAAGCTAATTCGTCAATAGTAGTTTTTTCAAGATAATTGTCGTCTAAATAAGAAATAATCTCATCTTGTAATGTGCGATATGATTCGATTTCTTCTTTTTCAATTTGTCGCAAAGAGAATTCTCTAATTAATCCGATTAAAAATATTTCCAAAAGATTTTTTAGTAATTGTTCTGCTCCGAAAAGCTGTTTTTCTTTTTTCTTCATATCGTAATAAGGTCGATTATAAGGGGGAGCGAATACATTTCGCCCCTCTTTTACGATATGTGCCAATTTTTTTACGTTAATTTCATTTAAATTAACGGTCTTTTCCGAAAATTCCGTCAATTTATTTGATTTGCACTCGAAGTCTATGACAATAACGGTTGGGGTATCAGTATCGCCGCAAGTTAAAGAATGTCGTTCCATTGGTTTATGGATCAACAATTGGTTTTTTTTGAGAATTCCCGTATAACTTTCCGAAGAAATGTTCAGCATTCCCGAACTTACAAAAACAAGTTCGCTAAAAGGGTGTTTTTCATCATGAGTAGAAAAATTTTTAGGGAATTCAAAGAAATGAACGTTTACAATTCCGCTGACATTTATGGGCGTTTCTAATGTTTTTATATGGTAACTCATAAAAATATTATACGAAAAAAACAGGTGTATTGTCAATAAGAAAATTTACGATTGTGCAAAATATTCTGACGATTTGCTAAATACGAACGTATTGATGTATGCTATAATACAAATGATTTTATGTATTTCCAAAGAATTTCGGAGATTTATCATGTTGCCACCTGTCAGAAAAGTAAAATTACAAGAAAATGTATTTCCCACGCGCTGGCAAACGGTCTTGTTCAGAAATTACGGTTATGTGCCCTCGGGAACGCTGGCGGCGGTGTTGTTTTGTTCTGTCGAAACAATCGAAAGGGAAGCGGGAAAAATGGGCATTAAGCAAGTCCTATACGACGAAAAGTGGCTTAAAAACGGATATATAACGATTATTCGAAACAATTGGTATTTATTGCCTTATGAGCAAATTATCATACTCTTGCATTGCGATTACGATCGCCTTGCCTTTTTGTTGAAGGAAGAGGATTTTCTTTCCGTTAAACTCGGAAACTTCAAGCCGTACTGCGAAGAAGTGCATTATACGCCATTAACGGCTGCGCAAGAAAGAAAAACGAGGCAATTAGCAGCAGTGATCGAACCTTTAGTGAAAGATGAGGGAAACTACTTTAATTTTTTTAATGAGTTTTGTGAAGATAAGGTTTCAATCGGCAACGACGAAAATGCCCGTATCGTTCACGGATATCTGACTCCGTGCGGAGATCCTTTTTCAAAGTCGGATAATGCGTATTTATCCGATAATTTGTTAGGAAGATACGCAGCTTGCGGCGTAAACGGAATTTGGTTACACGGTGTGCTGTCGGCGCTGTCGCCTTATCCGTTCAAGCCTTCACTTAGCGCAAACTATATTAAGAACCGTCGTTTGTTAAAAAAACTGATAGAAAAAGCATTGCGCTACGGAATTAAGATATATTTGTATTTCAATGAGCCGCGTGCGCTGAGTATCGATTCGTTCTGGGAAGATTGCGCGATAATGGGACACAAGGAAGGCGGTTTTGCCGCGCTTTGCACAAGCCGAAAAGAGACAGAAGAATATTTGTATGCGGCGGTAAAAGATCTCGCGCAAGATTTAAAAGGACTGGGCGGTTTTATTACGATTACCATGTCGGAAAATTTAACGCATTGTAAATCGCAAAAAACGTGTAACTGTCCGAATTGCAAGGATATTCCCGCGGAAGAGCTGGCGGCAAAAGTGAACAATATCATAGCGCAAGCCGTATGTGACAGCGGAAGCGGTGCCGAAGTGATCGCGAATTTGTGGGGGTGGTCGGATTTTATGGGATGGACGGACAAACAAATGCTTCGCGGAATTGAATTTTTGAAAAAGGATATTTCCGTAATGTGCGTCAGTGAATACGGTTTGTCTGTCGAAAAAGGCGGCGTAAAGAGCGAACTGACGGAATATTCCGTCGCGAATACAGGGCCGAGTCATCAAACGGTTGCGGCTTTGGAACACGCGAGTTCGCTCGGGCATAAAGTTTATGCGAAAATACAGGTAAATAACAGTTGGGAATGTTCTTCCGTCCCGTATCTTCCGATATTTGATCTGGTTTACGAACATTTGAAAAAGCTTTCGGAAATTAAAGTGAAAGATTATATGCTTTCCTGGACGCTGGGCGGATATCCGTCAATCACACTGAAAATGGTAAAGGAGTTTTCCGAAAAGGGCGTCAATTTTTCGCTTTTAAATTGGTATAAAGAAAATTTCGGAAAAAATGCGGAAATCGTACAAGAGGCGGTAAGTCGTTTTTGTGAGGGATTGCGGCAATATCCCATTTCTCTTCAGTCACTTTATAATTCGCCGAAAAACCTCGGTGCGGCAAATTTGTGGAGTCTTGACGCTGAAGAGAAAATTTCAACAATGGTCGGATATTCCTTTGACGATTATGAAAATTGGATTGGACCCTATCCATATGAAATTTATATTTTGCAATTGGAAAAACTGCTTGCGAAATGGCAAAAGGGATTAGATATTCTTCAATCGCTCGAACAAGTTGGAGAAATCGCACGCATGACGAGATATGCCAAAGCGGCGTATTGTCACTTTGCCGCGGATAAGTTGCAAACTGAATTTTCTTATTGTAAAAGAAATTTGTCTTCGCAAAAAGAAAAAATGATTTCCTTTATTGAAGAAGAGGAACGCATTGCGGTATTGTTGGCAGATCTGCAAAGAGAGGATGCATGTATCGGGTTCGAAGCTTCCAATCATTATTTTTACACGGACAGAAATCTTACCGAAAAAATACTTCTTTTGCAAAATTTAAAAGAAAAACTCGAAACTATGAACGCGGAGGCAGAAAAAGCATGAAAAAAGTTTTAATTGCATCTTTCCAATACGAAGCATGCGGTTTATCGAAAATATTTCCGACGGAAGCCGATTTTGAAGTTGCTGAGGGACAACGTGTCTTTGAAAAGTTGCCGGTAAAAGATATTTTTGAAGAAGCGCATATAGAACCGATTCCGACATTTTACGCGAACGCGCTTCCCGGCGGAATGTTGACGAAGGCGTTATTTGAAGAATTCGCGAAAAAAATATTGTCGCGCATGCAAGAATACCCTATGGCAGACGGAATACTGTTGTGTTGTCACGGCAGTTGCGAGGTAGAACAAATCGGCAGCGGAGAGCTTGAGCTTTTGCGCCGCATTCGGGAAATTTTCGGAAAAACGGTTCCCGTTGCGGTTTCTTTCGACCTTCATGCGAATATAGATGTAAGAATCATCGATTTAATCGACATCGTCTGCGGGTATAAAACAGCGCCGCATACCGATCAGGCAACAACGCAACGAGCGGCAGCAAAATTGCTTGTAAAGGCATTGGAAGGACAACCGATGAAAACGTGTATCGTCAAAGTGCCGATGCTTGCGTCGGGCGACGCGATGTTGACGGCGGAAGAACCGCTAAAATCACTTATAGAAGAGACGCGGCAGGCAGAAAAAGATGATGTGTTTCGCGTAAATTTGTTTTTCTCGCACATGTGGGTGGATGCGCCGAATACTTGCGCGAGCGTAACGGTAACTGCGTCGGATGAAGAAAAGGCTCGAAGCGTTGCAAAAGTATTTGCCAGGAAATTTTGGGAAACCAGAAGAGAGTACCGTTTTTTAGTAGCTACGGGCAGCGTGGAGGAATGCGTACGCAAATCTTTGCAGGAAAGTGCAGGCAGAGTCTTTCTGACGGACAGCGGGGATAACACGACGGCGGGCGCGGAAGGGAATAGACTGGATATTTTGGAAGCGTTTTTATCCGAAGACATTAGGCAAAAAAAGATATGTATAAGCGGAATTACTTCTAAGAAAATTGTGTCCGAATGTTTGCAAAAACGCGCAGGAGATAAGGTAACGATTCCTATGAGCGGGGGTACGAGGGAAGGATTAATTTTACGCTTCGGTAAAATTCTGGGCTGGGCAAAAGACATTGTCGGTGACAGCGTGTCCGTCAATGTCGGCGGAATCTGTGTGATATTTACCGAAAAGCGCAGCGCGTTTATTTCGGAAGAGAACTTCCGTTTGGCGAAAGAAGATATAAAAGATTACGATATTGTAGTCGTAAAACAAGGCTATTTGTTCAGCGAACTGACGCCCTTTTGCGACAAACAATATTTTGTCATGAGCGACGGGGCGAGCTGTGTGGATATCAGGAGGCTCGGCTTAAAACGCATTCCTCGCCCGATGTTCCCGTTAGACGATTTTGAAATTGATATAAATAAAGGAGATTTTTGATTCATATGGCATTTTACAATGAAAAAGAAGCAAATGCGCGCGTACAGCGTTTTGTAAAGCTGTTGCAGGAAAAAGACATCGATGTAGCGCTCGTCTACTATGACGAACTGAATATCGCGAACGGCTGGTATCTTACCGGTTGGTGTCCGCAATTTGAAAAAGGTGCAGTGCTGGTAACGAAAACGGGAAAAACTCTTTTGCTGGGCGGACCTGAGAGCGAACCGTTTGCAAAGCAAAGCTCGGCAATTTCCGATACGAGAAATTTCAGCGCGTTCATGGTTCCTGACGAGGAATATCCCAACGCGACAATCATCGGATTTAGGGAGCTGTTTGAAGAACTCGGTAAAGAGCTTATTGTTAAACGCGCGGCGATTGTCGGGATGAAAGAAATGCCGTATGATGTTTATAGCCAGATAGTTTCAGGATTTGACGGCGTAGAAATAGAAGACATCACGGAAGACTATCTGAAATTCCGTTACATAAAGAGCGATTGGGAAGTAGAGCAGGCGAAAGTTGCGGTAAAGCTAAGTTATCTGGCATATAAGGCGATGGCGGAAAAAGTAAAGCCGGGCGTGAAGGAAATAGAAGTGGCGGCGGCGGGAGAAGCAGTCTGCCGCGCGAACGGCGCCAACGGTTTTGCCTATCAGACCATTGTCGGAAGCGGGATTCGTTCCAATGCCGTAGTGCCTACGGCGACAGACAAGACGCTGAAAGACGGCGAAATGGTAATGCTCGGCATCGCGCCGCGCGTCAACGGTTATGCTGGAACGTTCGGTCATACCGTGCCGGTAAGCGGAGAGTATACAAAAGAGCAGAGAAAGTGCATCGCGGATATGGTCGCAGTTATGAAAGAAGTCAAGTCGAAACTGAAAATCGGCAGCGTGGGTAAAGATATAGACGCGGCAGGAAGAAAATTGTACGACGAAGGCGGATATTTAAAATATATGGTTTGTCCTT
>CASETU010000078.1 GCA_949290895.1 uncultured Bacillota bacterium | reverse complement strand
GCGTCCGCCGTATCCTGGTCGTTGAGCATGTGCGCGAAAACGTAAAGCCGTTCGAGCTTGCGCATGACGCTGTCCTGCTTTTTCAGGCACGCGAGAAGATTTTTCTTTTCGCCGAGCTTGCCCTTGAATTCGCCGAACTTCGCTTCCTTTTCCGTTTCTTTATACGCTTTATCCCACGCCTCGAAAGATTCGTACATATCTTTGAGGTTCCAGAAATATTCCTTGTTCATTTCACTTCTTTTCATGATCGTTTTCTCCTTGTATCAGTTTTTATTGCTGTGTATCGGCGCGGGTATCTTGCCGCCGCGGTGTATGAATTTCGCCGCGGAAGCCTGCTGCACCGCCATGATGGGCGCTCTGCCCAAAAGCCCGCCGAATTCCACGAAATCCCCCACACCCTTGTTCGGCACGGGAATGACGCGCACGGCGGTGGTCTTGTTGTTAATCATGCCGATGGCCGCCTCGTCCGCGATGATTGCGGAAATGGTCTCCGCGCTCGTATCGCCGGGAATGGCGACCATGTCTATGCCGACGCTACATACCGCCGTCATCGCCTCAAGCTTATTGAGGGTCAGCTCGCCGCAGCGCGCGCCCTCTATCATGCCGTAGTCCTCGCTGACGGGAATGAACGCGCCCGAAAGTCCGCCGACTTTGGAGCTTGCCATAACGCCGCCTTTCTTGACGGCGTCGTTCAAAAGCGCGAGACACGCCGTCGTGCCGTGCGTGCCGACGCGCTCCAAACCGATCTCTTCCAAAATGTGCGCCACGCTGTCACCCATGACGGGCGTAGGCGCGAGCGACAGATCGACGATGCCGAATTCCGCGTTCAGCCTGCGGGACGCCTCGGTCGCAATGAGCTGCCCCGCGCGGGTGATCTTGAAAGCCGTCTTTTTGATGATTTCCGCGATTTGGGAAATATCGGCGTCGGGATTGTTTTTCAGCGCGTAATACACGACGCCCGGACCCGATACGCCGACGTTGATGACCTTTTCCGCCTCGCCCACGCCGTGGAACGCCCCCGCCATAAAGGGGTTGTCCTCCACCGCGTTGCAGAACACCACCAGCTTTGCGCAGCCGAACCCGTCGGTCTTTTCCGTGCGCTTTGCCGTCCGCTTGACGATCTCGCCCATGAGCGCGACCGCGTCGAGATTGATGCCCGACTTAGACGAGCCGACGTTCACCGAAGAACACACCCTGTCGGTAATGGCGAGCGCCTCGGGTATGCTTTCGATAAAAGAGCGTTCGTAAGTCGTCATGCCTTTCTGCACGAGGGCGGAATATCCGCCGAGGAAGTCGACGCCGACGTTCTTCGCCGCGTCGTCGAGTTTTTTCGCAAGCACCGTTTCCTCCCCCGCAAAATTCGCAGTGAGCAGCGACGCCGGCGTGACGGACACGCGCTTGTTGACGATGGGAATGCCGTATTCCTTTTCCAGCGCGTTCCCCACCTTGACGATGTTTTCCGCATAGGAACATATCCTGTCGTAGCAAGCCTGCGCGGTGCTTTTCGCGCTCTCGCGGATACACGGAATGAGCGATATGCCCATCGTGATGGTCCTTACGTCCAGGTGTTCCTTTTCCACCATGTCTATCGTTTCGAAAATTTCTTTATTGCTTAACATCGCACGCCTCAGATCTTATGCATCGCATTGAAAATGTCTTCGTGCTGAACGTGAATGCTCACGCCGATCCTGCCGCCGAGAGCTTTGAGTTCGTCCGCCAGCGCGGAAAGCGATAAATCGCTCTTTTGCAAATCCGTATACATGAGCATGGTGAAGTTCCCGCTCATGATGGTCTGCGATATGTCCTCGATATTGACGGAATGTTCCGCCAGCAAACCGCTGACGGAAGCTATGATGCCGGGCTTGTCCTTGCCGATCACCGTTACAACAGCTTTCATTAGTCTTTCTCCTTACAGTCTTTCAAACGCCACAAGCATGTTGCCGTGCGTATATATCTTGATGTGTTCGCCCTTTGTGAATTCAGGCATGGGTTTTTCGGAATCCATCCAGACTTTCCGTTCGAAAAATTCTTGCTTTTTCGTGTTGTATTCCAAAAAATAAATCGTATGGAACTCGATGCCGTCGCGCACTTCCAGCTCGGTGGAATATCTGTCGAATTCCCCGACGGTGCCGTTGGAAGTTCCCTCTTCCACGCCCTTGAGGATTTTATAATAGTTGCGTATGCGCTTGAACGGTATCCCGAGATATATAAAAGAAAAAATCACGAAAATGCCCGCAAGCACGAACATGATGAGTTTTATCCACCAGATGTCGGGCGATTTGTAAGGCTGAAAAAAATATGCCAGCCAGATGCCCACGCTCAAAAGCACGTAAACGCCCAGTATGGAAAAATAGATGATCTTATACTTCTTTTTCTGCTTTTTGATGTTTAAAAAATCTTCCGTACAGTAGATGTTTTCCATTTAAACTCCTTTATAATCCGTTCGTATATATTGCAGCGAACCGTTCGTTTCGAGATACAGTTCGTAGCGGTCGGCAAATTCCGCCATGACGTATTTCGGGTTCTGCCGCACGCGATAGTATTTCGGTCTTTCGGGTTTTATCTCCGGCTGCAAAGCCGCGTAATTTCCGCCGCCCTGCACCATGCCGCCCTGTGCGTAACCGGCGTTCAAACCGACGGTTTCTTCGCGATAAGGCTGCGGCTGCGGGGACGTATTCCCGTCAAAATCGCTCAGTATCTGCGCCCGTTCGCGCCGTTTTTGCTTTCTCCTGCCGAATCCCAGCAGGACGTAAATGGTGCGGAGCACGGCATACAGCACGCAAAGACACAACAACAGATGAAAGAAAATAAACCCCGCGTTGCTGCCGGAAATCGCCTGAAACGCGATTTCCAAAAGCGCGCCCGCCACCGCGCAGAAGATGAGCGGCTGCAGATTGAATACCGATAAAATTTTGTAAATCGCCTTGAATATCGTTCCCAGCACCGTCTTTATCGCGCCGAAAATAAGGCGGTTTTTTACAAACAGCATTTTATCACCTGAAAAGATTTGCGAGCCACTCGCTGACATCGGCACGCAGGCTTGTAAACCATTTCACCGCGCCGCTCATCGCCCATTTCGGCACGACGCCTACGATCTGATCTTCTTTGCAGGTAGCGAAATCAACGCTCCTGCTATCTTTACTGACCGCACGGTTATCCCCCATATAAAACACTTCTCCCGCAGGGATTTTGATTTCCCATCTTGCGGGGGAATTGTTGACGTAAGTTTTACCCTGCTCTTT
>CASETU010000077.1 GCA_949290895.1 uncultured Bacillota bacterium | reverse complement strand
GGCGCGAAGTAATATATTTTAGACGTATTCTTGAATTTTACGCCTACGATTTTTGCCATATATGTTTTCCCTCCAAAATTGCGAACAGCCACCATTCCACAAGCATCGTTTCGTTCGCGTTATACGACGCGCGCCTGACCGCCTGCGCCGTTTTTTCCAGCGCGTAAACCAACGCGCCGCGGTTAAAACCGCTCGCCCCGCGCACCTTTTCGAGCGCCGCGGGATTGTCCGCTTTCGCCCCTTCGCTTTCGGCGAGCATGTCCCTGAAATACAGCGAGGCGATGTTGAATATATCCGAAATGCTTTCCCTCATCTTCATGATTTTTGCGGAATATCCCAGCACGTCCCTGCTGGAATTCATGTTGACGAGCATTTCCGCCGTAAAATCGAATAAGCTTTCGAGCTTTGCGTCGCCGTAAAGTTCCTTTGCCCGACCGATGGTCCCGTCCCCCGAAGAAACGGCAAGCCACAGCTTTTCACTATCGGGACATTCATCTTTGAGCGCCTCGAAAAGTTCCTTTTCCCCGTAAAGCGGAATGCTCAGCGTCTTGACGCGGGAGCGCACGGTGGGCAGCAAGGCGTATTCGTTGCTCGCGCCGAGAAAGATGACGACGTTTTTCGGTGGTTCTTCCAGCGTTTTCAAAAGTTTGTTCTGCGCCACGGCAGGCATCTTATCCGCCCCGACAATCAGAAAGAGTTTTTTATCCTCTTCGAGGGGTTTGACGTAGCTTTCCTCGATGAGCGCGTTGACGTCCTCCGTGAGAATTTTATCCCCTTTTTCGGGCAAAAACTTCACGTCGGCATGAGTTTCCTTATCGATGAGGCGGCACACGCGGCATTCCCCGCAACCGCCCTTTTCGCACATGATGAGTTTTGCAAAAACCTTCATGTCCTCGCGGAGCCGCTTTGCGTCCTTGCTTAAAAGGAGATAGGCGTGGAAAAGACCGTGTTTTTTATCGTTTTCCACCACCCTATAAGCGTTTGTCCGCTCGATAAGCCGCTCATATCCCATCGAAAATCCTCTCTTTCAGCACGGCGAGAATCTTTTCCCGCGTCTGATGCTTTTCCCCGCTGCAATCGATTTTCACAATGCGTTCGGGAAATTCTTTTGCCACGGCGAGATACCCCGCGTAGACTTTTTTATGAAATTCCAGCCCGCACAATTCCACGCGGTCGTCCTTGTCCGCGCCGCCCTTCCTCAAAAACGCCGCCTCCGGCTCAAGGTCGAGAAAAAGCGTCAGATCGGGCAGATAACGCATGGCGTAAGCGTTGATCTCTTTGATGAATTTTTCGCCCAGCCCCCGCGCATACGCCTGGTAGGCGAAGGACGAATCGATATACCTGTCGCAAAGGACGATCTTGCCCGCTTCCAAAGCGGGGGCGATGACCTCCTTGATGTGCTGCACGCGTGCGGCGGCGTACAAAAGCGCCTCGCACTCGTCGCTCATGTCTTTATTTTCCGCGTCGAGAATGATTTCCCGTATTTTTTCGGAGATTTTCGGACCGCCCGGCTCGCGCGTCAGAACAAACGGCACGCCGCGGCTTTGCAAAAACTCCTTGACGTATGCGATCTGGCGGGACTTGCCCACCCCCTCGCAACCTTCAAACGTTATAAATCTGCCCTTCATTTATCTGCCTGCTCTTTTACGACTTTGACTTTGTTGTTGATGATGCCGAAGGTATTTTTTGCCTCCGCGAGAATAGAAATGATGTCCGGCGTCATCTCTTCCCCCGCCATGCACAGCGGGAAACACGGCGGGAACACGCCGACGTTTTCCGCAAGAACCTTGCCCGCGGCGTCTTTGAGTTCCACGCTCTCCTTTCTGCTGAACACGTTGGCTTTCAGATACGGCATTTTGCGCGCGCCGAAACGCACGTCCGCGCGGGATACGAAGGTATCTTTCAGTTCGTCGCGCAAAAAGAGCCGCTTGAGCTGCGTTTCCAGAATATCCAGCGAATGTTTGTCCGTCGTCGGCCCGAACATAAAGAGAAGATATCTGCCGTCGTTCATCTCCGCAAAGATGTTGTGGCGGTTCAAAACGCGTTCCGCCTTATACGGCGATATGCCCGTAGGCTTGAAGTCCACCGCCAGTTTGATGGAATCGGCGTCTTTCAGACAGCCGAACCCCTTTGCCTCCAGCCGCGTGCGGAGCGCCGCGACTTCCACGCGCAGTTTGCTCAAAAGCTCCCTGCCGTTTTCCGCCATAAAACTTTCGCCGTAATCGATGGACGCCATGATCTCGTAATTCGGGCTGGTGGTGCGGAACATATTGACGGCGTTGGTGACCTTTGCGATGAGCCCCTTGTTGCCCATGTTCAAAAGCGCCGCCTGCGTGAGGCACGGCAAAGTTTTATGTACCCCGTCCACCCATATATCGGCATAATCGCCGCAATAAGCGGGCATGGCGGCAAAGCGCAGATGCGCGCCGTGCGCGCCGTCGATGAGCAAAAGCTTATTTCTCGATTCCGTAAGCTCTTTCGCCCGCGCGATGTCGAAGGTAAGCCCGTAATAATCGGGGTACGTCAGCAAAAAACCGATGGCGTCGGGCGTATCGTCCAGCGTCTTTTCCAGCTCGTCGGCGGTCGGCGGCATCATCAGCCCGTTTTTTACGTTCTGATTGAGGATAACGGGTTCTATTCCGAATATCTTGCAGGCGTTGAAAACGCTTTGGTGCGCGTTGCGGTTGACGATGATCTTTTTGCCGAATTCCCGCACCGCGTAAAGCATGGAAAGCACGCCGCACGTGGAGCCGTCGGTGAGAAAATACGTTTTCTTCGCGCCGAGAATGTCACGGACGCGGTCTTCCGCTTCCTTTAAAATCCCCGAAGGGTGTTGCAGACTGTCCGAAAAAGAAAGCTCGGTGATATCCGATTCCGCACCGGGAAAGTGCTTCAAAAATTCCTTGTTCGCCTTATGCCCCGGCATGTGGAAACGCAGCGGACGGAGCTTTGCATACTCCTTAAGCGTATATTCTATTCCCTTTCTTTCCATAACGTTTTTCCTTTTCAGTCGAGCAATGTCGTGTACGTCCTGATGAAATTCGTTAAAAACACGATGGTCTCGTATTGCAAATCGGGCTGCTGAGCCTTGAAATTGAACACCATGATGGCGGTGCCTTCCGCCGAGCCCTCGTTGTCGCCCTGCAGCATGCTGATGACGTTGGAAACGGACTTCCCGTCCTTTTTGAACTCATCGAGATACCCGGCGTTTATGGCATACGGCAAAGCGCCTTTCGCCAGCTCCTTTTCGTAAGCGGCTTTATAATCTTCGTCGACGTCGGTGCCGGTATAGACCGTCATCTGATATTTCACGTAATTATAAAAAAGTCCCGTATCCTTGTTAGCGCTATATAATTTGTCGAAATCCGCAACGGCGGCTTTCAGCGTTTCCAGCCGCTCGAGCTCCTGCTGTAAGCCTTTTTTCTTGTTTTCGGCGGAGCGGAAACGGTTGTCTTTCTTCATGCGTTTGAGGAAATGTTCCTCCACCTTTTCCTCGACGAGCGCGCCGTTTTCCTCATAGCCGTTCGCCATAAAAGAACCGAGATACGCTTTCACGTCGCTCAAAAGCACGTCGTAAGAATACATATTGTAGCCGTCCACCATCTGATAGAAGTTGGAAGAATCGTACAGCGGATCGTCTTTATGCTCTTCCGATTCGGAATGAGTGATCTCGTTGTCTATCATGATGAGATCGCCCTCGCCCGTCGTCAGGCGGAGCCCCAAAATGGTGTCGCCGTACGTCGCGTCCAGCGTTTCGATATTGTATTCCAGCACGTCGTAGGAAAGCCCTGCGTCTTCTTGCAGAAAATCGTAAAGCTCCGTCGTGCCGTTGGAAGAGATGGTCGGATAATAATAAATTTTAAAATTCTGCCCGTTGCTCACGCGCACAGCCGTCATCGTAAAGATGAGTTCCCAGATGAGAATCGCCGCCACAATGACGCCGAGGATTTTTATCCAGTCGTACTGCAACATTTCGGACAGTCTTCTTTTCGTGATCTTTGCGTCCATTTTCCGTCCTGATTGAATTTATTTTCTGGGTTTCATCGTCGGGAAGAGCAAAACGTCTCGAATCGACGGGCTGTCGGTCAAAAGCATGACCAGCCTGTCGAGGCCGAGCCCCAGCCCGCCCGTCGGCGGCAAACCGTATTCCAGCGCGGTGATGAAATCTTCGTCCACTTCCGCATTCGCGCCCGTCGCGCGTTTCGCGGCGACCTGCTTTTCAAAACGCGCCCGCTGATCGATGGGGTCGTTCAGTTCGGAAAACGCGTTGCCCATTTCCCGCTCATACATGAAATATTCAAACCGCTCCGTAAACGCGGGGTTATCCGCCTTGCGCTTGGCGAGCGGGGAATTTTCCACGGGATAATCGTAGATAATGGTCGGCTGAATGAGATTTTCTTCGACGAATTTATCGAAAAACGCGATGAGCACGTGGCCTTTCGTCGCCTTTGCGCCCTCTTCCACGGGCACGTCCTTCGCCTTTGCCGCGGCGCGCGCGTCCTCGTCGCTCTTCCACTCGTTATAGTCGACGCCCGCGTATTTTTTGACGGCCTCCACCATGGTCATGCGCACCCACGGTTTGCCGATGGCGATATCCACGCCCTGATAGGAAACGGTATCGCTGCCGCATATCTTTTCCGCAAGGTGCTTGTACATGTTTTCGATAAGGTCCATCATGTCCTTGTAATCGCTGTACGCCTGGTACATTTCGATGGACGTGAATTCCGGATTGTGCGAAGTATCCATGCCCTCGTTGCGGAATATCCTGCCGACTTCGTAAACCTTTTCGAATCCGCCCACGATGAGTCTTTTTAAATACAGTTCTGTTTCGATGCGCAGATACATATCGATATCGAGAGCGTTATGGTGCGTCTTGAAGGGGCGCGCCGACGCGCCGATCTCCAGCGTATGGAGCACCGGCGTATCCACTTCCAAATACCCGAGATTGTCGAGATAATTCCTGATTTCCGAAATGATCTTAGAACGCACGACGAAGGTATTTTTCACTTCCGGATTGACGATGAGATCGACGTACCTTTGACGGTAACGCATATCGGTGTCTTTGAGCCCGTGATATTTTTCCGGCAGGGGCAAAAGCGATTTGGACAAAAGCTCTATCTCCTGCGCGTGCACGGAAATTTCCCCCGTGCGCGTCTTAAAGACCTTTCCCTTTATGCCGACGATGTCGCCGATGTCGTAGTCTTTGAATTCCGCATAGGATTCGCCGAGGTCGTTGACGGAAAGATAAACCTGTATCTGCCCTTTTCCGTCGAGTATGTGCGCGAACGCCGCCTTGCCCATGAGCCGCTTGCTCATCAGCCTGCCGGCGATGGCGACGTCGGTATTTTCCAGCGCGTCGTAATTCAGCTTGATGTCTTCGCTGAAGTGCGTTCTCGGATATTTGACCTTTTCATAGGGGTTCTTCCCCGCTTGCTGCAAAGCGGCGAGCTTTTCCCTCCGCACCCGCATGATCTCGTTGAGGTCCTCTTCCGCCTGCACCTGCGTGTTTACGCCGTTTTCCTTTTGCATAAATATACTCCCGAAAGAATTAGTAAACTTTTTTGATTTCTAGAACCGCCGTGCCTTCGGGAACGGCGACTTCCACTACGTCGCCCGCCTTTCTGCCGAGCAAAGCGTTGCCGATGGGCGATTCGTTGCTGATCCTGCCCGCGTCGAGGTCGGCTTCCGTCGTGCCGACGATTTCGTAAACACAGGTCTCGTCATAGCCGCGGTCGTAAAGTTCCACTTTGGAACCAAGCGATACCGTGCCCTTTTTCGCGCCTTTGATGACGACGACGTGCTTGAGTTTTTCTTCGATTTCGAGGATTTCGCCCTCGATCATCGCCTGTTCGTTTTTCGCCGCGTCGTATTCCGCGTTTTCCGAAAGATCGCCGAATTCGCGCGCGATCTTGATGCGTTCGGTGATTTCCGCGCGCTTTTGCACTTTTAAGTATTCGAGACGTTTTTCAAGTTCTTCCAGACCTTCTTTTGTCAAAATGACTTCTTCTGCCATATTTTTTTCCTCCGTCGATAAAACGATAATATACTCAGAATATTTAACATTATACCATATATCCAAGCGCTTTGCAACAAAAAGAAAATCAAAATCACGATTTTACACGCCGAAAGACAGGCGAAACCGCTCGTTTCAAAAGGCGTTTTTTCTTTCTTTACAACAATAAGACGGCTTTTTGTGTTTATGATTTTCCGATAAAGCACCCGCGCCTTTGAAAAAAGCGCGCGCCGCTTCGAACGCTTATAAAGAATTTTTATATTTCCGACGGCACGCTCGTCTTGCTGAAATCAAAAAAATATTGCATAAATAGAAAATTTTTCCTTTTTTTTGTGAATTTTTTTAAAAAACCTATTGACAAAGCATTTTATTGTGCTATAATTGACTTGTAAACAGAAACAGAAGTTATAAATTTTTCCGATAATTCAAAATTACGTGTTTTTTCTGAATAATATATGTGATAAAGACTGCAAGCGATTGCGGCCTTTTTCATTTTACGAAAAATCTTCCGTGTACGTTTTTCCGTTTTTAAAGCATACGCCCCGCGCAATCGCGCGGGGCGTACAAGTCATCGAATCAGTTTTTCTCGGAATAGCTGTCGCAGCAAGTCTGATTGTCCGCGCAACCGCAGGTGATGCGGATACTGTCGAGCTGGCAGTTGCAGCCCTTGTAATTGTGTCTGCATTTGGTAACGTCGCATTTGATGGAATTGTTGCTGTTCATAATATTTTTACTCTCCTTTCTTACGGCAGAACGCCGTTTTACAACACTAATTATCCCTGTATTTGCAATTTTTATACGGTATCTGTTGACAAAAAATGTGCCGTCGGGTAAAATAAACGGGTAATATCCCCGAAAAGGAGGGTTCAACATGAAAATCATTATGCTCAAAGACGTAAAAGGCACAGGCAAAAAAGGCGACATCATAGACTGTAAGGACGGCTTTGCCCGCTTTCTCGTAAAAAACGGGAGCGCGAAGGAAGCCAGCTCGCAGGCGATCAACGACAATAAACTGCAAAAAGAGGCGGCGGCGTTCCACATTGCAGAGCAAAAGCGGCTCAACAAGGAACTGCGCGAAGCGCTTGAAGGCAAAGAAGTGCTGGTAAACGTAAAAACGGGCGAAAACGGAAAATTTTTCGGCAGCGTGACCAGCAAAGAAATATCCGAAAAACTTGCCGAGCAGGGTTATGAAATCGAAAAAAAGAAAATAATATTAAATACGCCGATAAAATCGCCCGGCGTCTTCACGCTGGAAGTACGCATTTCCGCGGAAGAGACGGCAAAAATAAAAGTAAAAGTGGAAAGCATCTGATTTATGTACGAAAAACCGAACAAACCGCGTGACGGGGAACAAATGGAGATAGACCTTTCCGAAGTTCCCGTGCGCGAAACTCCTTCGACCGAAACGGAAGAAAAAACGCATTCCCCGCAAGGGCAGGCCGAAGAAAATAAAGTCACGCAGCTCGAAATGAACGAGTTGAGCGCTCCGCCGCAAAAAAGCACGGGCAAGAAAAAAATCATATTTATCGCGATATTTTTTCTCATTTGCGCGGCGAGCATCGCGGTGACCGCAGTCAACGATTTCGCAGGGAGCGAGTCGACTTTGCCGTTTTCGGAAATCCTTTCCATCATCGGACGCAACTGGCTGTATCTGGTGCTGGCGGTCTGCTGCTGCCTGCTCGTGCTCGTGTTCGACTGGCTGAGAACGACACTCATTTTTTACGGCTTCAAAAAACAATTCCGATTAAAACTTACGGCGGAAACCGCCGTCATCACGAAGTTTTACGACTACGTAACGCCTTTCGGCGCGGGCGGTCAGCCCTTTGCGGCTTACCTCATGACCAAGCACGGCGTGGACGCGGGAACCTCCACCGCGGTGGTCATCAGCAGTTTTTTACTGCAACAGTTCTGCTTTATCATTCTCTGTATCCTGAGTTTGATTTTCAGCTTTCACGTACTGCCCACCGCCACGCAGGCGATGTCCATCGTAGGGATACTTTCTTATCTTCTAGTCCCCGTACTGGTGGTCATATTTTCCATCATGCCGCGGGCGACGACGAAGATCGTAACGGCGATCATCCGTTTCGGCGGAAAAATAAAACTGCTGAAAAACCCCGAAAAAACCGCCGAAAAAGCCATGCGCATCATCGGCAAAAACGCCGCCTGCCTGAAAAACATCGGCAGGAACAAACTGACGCTCATTCTCGCGGCGCTATGCTCTTTTGCTTCGCACCTCGCCATGGCGTCCATCGCTTATTTCGTATTGAAAACGTTCGCATACGACATTCCCGCAAACGGATTTCTGGAATGGCTTAAAATGGTGCAAATCGTCACCATTTTGTACGCTTCGGTGTCCTTTATCCCCACCCCCGGCAACGCGGGCGCGAGCGAACTTTCCTTTTACTTCATCTTCAAGACAAACCTCGCGGGCGGGCTCGGCTTTACGGGCATGATCGTTTGGCGTCTTTTGTGCTTTTACGCCTACCTCGTCATCGGCGCGGTCGTCGCGCTCGTCGGCAGCAGATTCGAACGCCGCGAAGCGCGTGCGAAAAAAAAGGCGGAAAAGCAGGAGAACACTCCCGCGCCTTAAGCAACGCAAAGCGGCTGCAAAACACGATTTGCAAAAAGACTTTACAATCTTTCAAACGCAAAAGGACCTTTTCAAGGTCCTTTTTTCTTGTTTTCCTTTGACTTTTTCCTGCGACGGTATAAAAGCCCCGCGGCAATCAGCTTTTGATTTCTTATTATAAAAAACGCTTTTACGCTCTTCCTTTCTTATTCTTTTCCTTTGACTTTTTTTCGTGGCGGCGGTATAATCTTCATATCCCCCATAGGGGGATACGGAGGTAAACAATGCACGAACATTCCAAAGCGGCGATAGACAGGCTCGCCCGCGCCGCAGGGCACCTGAACGCGGTAAAGAAAATGGTGGAAAACGGCAGGGATTGCAGCGATGTTTTGATACAGCTTTCCGCCGTGCGCGCGGAAATCGCCAACGTGAGCAAACTGATATTAAAGGACCATATCGGACACTGCATCGCGGACGCGGTGCGGGAAAACGACGAAAAAGCCCTTGCGCGGCTCAACGACGCCATCGACAAACTGATATGAACGCAAAAATCAAAACGGGAATATTTTTCGCCATTCTCGCCGCAGCGCTTTACGCCCTCAACTCCCCCCTTTCCAAACTTCTGCTCGATTATTTGCCGCCGACGCTCACCGCGGGGTTTTTATACATAGGCGCAGGCGTAGGCATGGGCGCGGTGGCGCTCTTCCGCGCGGCAACGAAACGCCCACGGACGGAGGAAAAACTGACAAAAAAAGACTTTGCGCCGACGGCTTCAATGATCGTTTTGGATATCGCTGCGCCGATATTTTTGATGCTGGGGCTGAAAACCACGTCGGCGGCGAGCGCATCTTTGCTCAATAACTTTGAAATCGTTGCGACGGCACTCATCGCGCTCCTCTTTTTCCGCGAACGAATCAGCCTGCGGCTGTGGTGCGGAATATTCTTCGTGGTGATTTCCTGCGCGCTCCTTTCGATAAATGATTTTGCCGATTTCCGCTTTTCCAAAGGCTCGCTCTTTATCCTGCTCGCCTGCGTATGCTGGGGGCTGGAAAACAACTGTACGCGAAAAATTTCCGCAAAAGACCCGTTGGAGATCGTACTGCTCAAAGGCGTTTTTTCCGGAACGGGTTCGCTTATCATCGGCTTTTGCGTAGGAGAGCGCATAACCTTTGCATGGAGCGTATTCGCCGTGCTGGGCGTGGGTTTCGTCGCGTACGGACTGAGCATTTTCTTCTATGTCTACGCGCAAAGGACGCTGGGAGCGGCGCGCACCAGCGCTTATTACGCCATAGCGCCCTTTATCGGCACGCTCCTTTCCCTCGTCATCTTTGCGGAAATCCCGCACTACACTTTTTTCATCGCGCTGGGCGTTATGGCGATAGGCTCTTTCCTGTGTTCGAGCGATACGTCCCTACTGAAAAAAAGACGCCGCATAACGGCAAACGCTGCGACGAAAAAGACAACTTTGCCCGACGGCGAAGAAACGATATACGAAACGTCCGACGCAGTCGATGCGTTGTTTGCATCACATGAAGAAAGTGTGTCCGCAAAAAAGTCCCCGCAAGATAACTAAAATCAGCCGTTCCACCGCATAAAATGCGCTGCAGCTGCGGAAAACAGTCGTTCCGCCGCTTTCCCTCGGCGCAACGGCTGAATTTACGAAACGGGCGGAAAGTTTTTTAACTTTCCGCCCGTTTTTTTATTTGCGCAACAAATTAAAACGAAAAAATTTAAAAACGCAAAAAGCGGATAGATTCTATCCGCCTGACAAATCGCCGATAAAAGAAAGCTTAGTCCTCTTTCTTTTCTTTTTCCGTCACGACCTGCACGCCGTCGTAATAACCGCACTTCTTGCAGACCTGGTGCGGAACTTTGAGCTCGTGGCACTGCGGGCATTCCGTCAGCGTGGGAGCGGCGACTTTGAAGTTCGCCCATCTTTTGTTGGTTCTTTGTTTGGAAGTTTTACTCTTTTGAACAGCCATTTTTCTACACCTCTTTTATCCTATTGCGCTGAAAACTTAAATTTGCACGCCCTTGCAGTCC
>CASETU010000076.1 GCA_949290895.1 uncultured Bacillota bacterium | reverse complement strand
ATTTCATAGGAGGATTCTTTTATCTAATGATTTTTAATTCCACCGCTCCAAGCGGTGGTTGTTTTTCGCTAAAGGCTACAAATCAAAAGACCGCAAAACAATGCGGTCTTTTGACGTACATTCCCAAACGGATTTTACCGTACTATTTCATTATTTCGACATTGCAACGTCCCATGCGCGCCATACGGCGGTCATCACGTTGCCCACCTGATAGCAATCGCCCACGAGGTTCTTTTTATCCGTGCCGAGCGGGCGCGGCAAATAACCGACGCAAAGGATAACGGAATCGCCTTCGATGGGGATTTCCTTTTTGTCCTTATCGAGCGCGACAATACCCTTGTCGGTGATCTCCTTGACGGTGGTATTGAGGTATACGGGTACTTTCTTCAGTTTGAAGAAATCGCGCAGATACGACGAGTTCGCAAGGCATATCCCGCGCACCGCCATCAAATCGTTTTTCATTTCCACGATAATAGGCTGTTTGCCCTGGTTGTAGAGTTCGTAAGCGATCTCGCAACCCGTAAGGCTGCCGCCGATGACGATGACTTTTTCACCGACCTGCGAGCGGTCTTTGAGATAGGAAACCGCGGGTATCGCCTTTTCCGAACCGGGAACGCGCAGCGTGCGCGCCGTTGCGCCCGTGGCGACGATGACTTCGTCGGCGGGAACGGAATTTATGTTTTTTACTTCGGTATTGAGCTTCACCTCTACGCCGAGTTTATCGAGCTGACGGACATACCACGCGATGAGCGCCCTGTCCTTTTCCTTGAAATCGAAGGACGCCGCGGGGATAAATACGCCGCCGAGTTCGCCGCTCTTTTCGTAAAGCGTCACTTTATGTCCACGCAAAGCCAGCACGCGCGCCGTCTCCATGCCGCCGATGCCGCCGCCGACAACCGCGATATGCTTCGGTTTTTTGGTCTTGACGATTTTGTATTTTTTGGAATTCATGGAAATCGGGTTGACCGCACACTGACACATCGCCTTCGTTTCGGCAAGGGACTGCGTGTTGGGCACGCCCTCGTATTTTGCCAAGTTGAAACAACCGTTATGGCAGCAGATACACGGGCGGATATCTTCCAGCCTGTCCTCCATCAGTTTTGTGACCCATTCGGGATCCGCGAGGAACTGCCGCCCCACGCCCATGGCGTCTATCGCGCCCTCCGCGATCTTTTCGGCGGCGTAATCGGGTTCGTTCCTGCCTGCCACCACCACGGGCACGGTGACGACCTTTTTAACGGCCTCGGCTTCGCGGTAGTTGCAGTTCTGCGGCATGTACATGGGCGGATGCGACCAGTACCACGCATCGTAAGTGCCGTTGTCGCAGTTGAGCATGTCATAGCCCGCTTCCTCGAGATATTTCGCGGCTTTTACGCCCTCTTCAAAATCTCTGCCGACTTCCTTATAATCGTCCCCTTCGCAGGGCAACGCGCCCGAACGGAAGTCCTTCGTTTTGGAAACGACGGAATAACGCAGCGAAACGGGATAGCTTTCACCGCACGCCTTCTTGATGGCTTTGACGATGTCCGTCGCAAAACGGTAACGGTTTTCAAACGAACCGCCGTATTTATCGGTACGCTTGTTCACATAAGGCAAAGTAAACTGGTCGAGCAGATACCCTTCGTGCACCGCATGCACTTCCACACCGTCCACGCCCGCTTCCATGCATTTTTTCGCCACGCGCGCAAAACCGTCCACGATATCGGAAATTTCCTTAAGCGTCATCGGGCGGCTGGGCACCTTATCCGACCAACGGTTGGGAACGGCGGAAGGCGCCATCGTCAGTCTGTCCACATTGATGACGGGCTTGAGCATACCGCGGAGCAATTTGTTGGTATATACCATTTCCGTAAGATTGCTGACGGCAAACGAACGACCGAATCCCGCGGTGATCTGCACGAAAAGTTTTGCGCCCGTCTTATGGATTTCCTCCATAAACGCCTTTAATTTTTTGAATTTTCCTTCTCCCTGATAGAGCCATCTGTTGCCCACGAGATCGCGGATCGGCGCAATGCCGGGAATGATCAAACCGCAGTTGTTTTTCGCTATGTTCAGTATAAGTTTTGCCGCTTCTTCGTCCCAGTGGTTCGGTTCCGCAAAGCCGAAAAGACACGTCCCGCCCATAGGGCAAAGCACGATTCGGTTTTTGATTTCCACGTTGCCGACTTTCCAGGGTGTAAAAAGCGCCTGATATTTTTTGTCCATGCAATTAACTCCTTTTTGAAAGCTTTTTTTTATTATAACTAATATTTTCCGTGTCGTCAACAGGTTTCCAAAAATCCCGCGAAAGAAATAGGGTTTTCGGCAAAATTCGCCTTTCCCCTTGCAACTTCCTTCAACATAGCCGAATTTCTTTACAAAACAAGCATTATTTTATAAAGTTTTCATTGCCCTTACAATTTCGCTTACTAAAAAGCGATTTTATATTCTTCATTTTCTTTGAATCAGATGTTGAAACCGCGTCTCAAATTCTTCTATCGTTCCTTTTTCAATCAAATTCTTTTGACAAATAAACCCGATATCTTTATGCGGAAAATAAAATACAAAATGATAAAAACTCCCCATGTCCAGGATTTTCTTTACATCCTCAAGCTCTCTGCTCGCATAAATACCGTTTTCGGCAAATCGCCTTATCGTGCTTTCGTCAATCGACACTTTTACGGGTAAATTTGTAATCATATCTTTTTTTCGGATAACAATTTGCGGAAAGATGAATCCGATCGACGTCAACAACGTACACGCCCCCGCCAGTCCCGCAAAAACCGTCCAAAAAATCTTATCCTGCACGAGCAAAGCAATGATAAACAACGGCAAACAAAATGCACACCATACAAAAACCGTTACATACCGCAT
>CASETU010000075.1 GCA_949290895.1 uncultured Bacillota bacterium | reverse complement strand
GTATGGAAAGAGGACTGCTTACCCCGTTAAAATTATTGAGAAGACAGGTTTTTGTGGAAGTGGCGCGCGTCGCGTTCGAATGCGACGGCGACATCAACGACGCCATCGAGGCGATCCCTTACAGCATAACCCCGGGCGACAAGCCGCTTTACCGCGAGAGTATCTGGCGGGAGCGCGCGATTTGTTCGGAGCGCGTCAGGCTGACCATGGGGCTTTCGCTCCGTCCGGAAGACAAGCCCGTTCACATCACCAACGGCTTGCACGAGAGCGATATTGCGGATAAATATTACGAACCGCCCCTGATGCAGGTCATTCCTTCGGCTTGCGCGGCGTGCCCGCCCAACCGCTATATGGTTACCAACAACTGCCGCGGCTGCGTGGCGCACCCTTGTACGGAAGTTTGCCCGAGGAACGCCATTTCCATCGTGGACGGAAAATCCGTCATTGACCAAAATAAATGTATCAAGTGCGGAAAATGCAAAAGCGTTTGCCCGTACGGTGCCATCGTGCATCAGACCCGTCCCTGCGCGCAGGCGTGCGGCGTGAAAGCCATCGAAAGCGACGATCTGGGCAGGGCTCGCATCAATAACGACAAGTGCGTTTCCTGCGGTATGTGCATGGTAAGCTGTCCGTTCGGTGCGATTGCCGATAAGTCGCAGATATTCCAGATGATCCGCGCGCTGAAACGCGGCGACGAGATCATCGTCGCGCTCGCTCCCGCGTATGTGGGACAGTTCGGCGACAAGGCTACGCCGGGCAAGATAAAGGCGGCGCTCAGGCTTTTGGGATTCAAGGAAGTTTACGAAGTCGCGCTCGGCGCGGACATGGGGGCGGTCATCGAGGCAAAGCACTACGCCGAAGAAGTCGCCACGGGCAAAATCCCGTTCATGCTGACTTCCTGCTGTCCCGCGTGGGCGGTTCTGGCGAAGAAGTATTTCCCGACGACCATCGATAATATATCCAACACGCTCACGCCTATGGTGGCTACGGCGCGTACCATCAAGAAAAAGCACCCGCAGGCGCGCGTTGTGTTTATCGGACCGTGCGCGGCGAAAAAGTTGGAGGCCTCCCGCCGTTCTATCAGGAGCGACGTGGACTTCGTGCTGACGTTTGAAGAACTTTCCGCCATATTCGAGGCGAAAAACATCGACGTGGAGGAAATCGAGTGCGAAGAGGAACTGCACGACGCGACGGGCGCGGGCAGAGGCTACGCGGTTGCGGGCGGCGTTGCGGGCGCTATCGAAAAGTGCATCAAGGAATATTATCCCGATACGGCGGTTAATATCGAGCACTGCGAAGGATTGGACGAGTGCAGTAAAATGCTTATGCTGGCAAAGCTCGGCAAAAAGAACGGCTGTCTGATAGAGGGAATGGGGTGTCCCGGCGGCTGTGTCGCGGGCGCGGGAACGAATATCCCGATCAACAAGGCGACCATGCTGGTGAAAAAGATGTCGGAAAGCTCTTCCGAGGCGATCCCCCCGAAAGAACTTGAAGAAATCAAACTCGATTAAAAAATAAAAAGCGGCGCGGAAAAATTTCCGCGCCGCTTTGCTATATAATTTATAGATTTGAAAAACCGACTAATACAAGTTAAAAGAGCAGTTTTTTCATCAGTTCCGTGCCCGCGGGAACGAAAGCGCCCGTCGCGGCGGCCTCGCGCTCGCAATAGCTTTGCGCGCCGTTGCCTTGCTTTTTTTCGCTGTCGTACAAAAGATAGGGCACGGGGTCGGAAACGTGCGTTTTCACCGCCAGCGGCGTGGGGTGGTCGGGCAAGATCAGCATGCGGAAAGGCTCGCCGCGCTTTTCCATTTCCCGACAGAGAAAGCCGACGACTTTCTCGTCAATTTGCTCTATCGAATAAATTTTATGTTTCAAATCGCCCTGGTGCCCGCATTCGTCGGGAGCTTCCATGTGAATATAGGCAAAGTCCGCGCCCTCGTCAAACGCGTTCAGCGCGGCTTGCGCTTTGGCGGTAAAGTCTGTATCGTAATTGCCCGTCGCGCCCGCAACGTCGGGAACGGACATTCCCGTCAGCTTGCCCATGCCTTTCAAAAGGTCGACGGCGGAGATCATCACGCCTTTTTTGCCGAATTTTTTCTCAAAGGAATCGAGGTTCGGCTTTTTGCCCGCGCCCCAGAACCAAAGGGAAGTGGCTTTCTTCTTGCCCGCGGCGGCGCGCGCGAGGTTGACGGGGTGGTCTTTTAAAAGTTCGCGGGACTTTTTCATCAGCGAAAAAAGAAAGTCCGCGCCGTCGCCTTGCGGCAGACAGGTTGCTATTTTTTTGCTGGTGATGTCGTGCGGCGGCGTGAGCGTTACATTCACGCTGCCATTTTCCTTTACAAGGCAATGGCGGTAACTTATGCCCGCATACAGCTTTGCGCCCGCCACGTTCAGCTTTTCAGCGAGAAAGCAAATCAGCTCCTTAGCCTCCGCGGTGGAAATTTCTCCCGCGGAATAGTCCAGCATGGTCGCGTCCTCGTAATTTTCCTCGTCCGAAAGGGTGACGAGGTTGGCGCGGAAAGTCACGTCGGTATCTTTCAAGGCGATGCCTATGCTCGCCGCCTCGAGGGGAGAGCGCCCCGAATAATACTGCGCGGGGTCGTAGCCAAGCACGGAGAGATTCGCCACGTCGCTGCCCGGTTTCATGTTTTCGGGCACGGTGCGGCAAAGCCCCGTTTCGCTCACCGCGGCAAGGGCGTCGGTATTCGGTTTATAAGCCGCCTCCAGCGGCGTTTTGCTATTCAGTTCCTTTACGGGGTAATCGGCCATGCCGTCCCCTAAAACCACAATATATTTCATAATCTAATCGTTCAAATTCCAGTCGATGGGCGCGACGGAGTGCGCCGCAAGATATTCGTTCGTCTTTTTGAAGTGTCCGCAGCCGAAAAAGCCCGCATAAGCCGAGAGGGGACTCGGGTGCGCGCATTCCAGCACGAGGTGTTTTTTTGTGTCGATAAGGTTCTTTTTGCTCCGCGCGTTGCCGCCCCACAGCAAAAACACCAGATTTTCCCTGCCGTCGGAGAGCTTTTTTATCACGCTGTCGGTGAAGATCTCCCAGCCCTGATTGCGGTGGGAGTTGGCGCTGTACGCCCTTACGGTCAGCGCGGTGTTGAGCAAAAGCACGCCCTGCTTTGCCCACTTGGTCAGATCGCCGCTCTTCGCGGGGGGAATGCCCAGCTCGTCGTAAAGCTCCTTATACATATTGACGAGGGAGGGCGGCGGCTGTACGCCTTCGGGCACGGAAAAGGAAAGCCCCATCGCCTGCCCGGGGTTGTGGTAAGGGTCCTGTCCCAAAATGACCGCCTTCACTTCGGCAAAGGGCGTCAGGCGGAAACAGGCGAAAATTTTCTCCATCGGCGGGTAAACGTCGCGGGTGGAGTATTCTTTTTTCAGAAATTCCCTGAGCGCGAGATAGCTCGGCGCGGAAAAATCCTCTTTTAATATGGTATCCCAATCGTTTCCAAGCGGTTTCATAACGTTTATATAGTATCAAAATACGTCGAAAAACGCAAGAAAAGCGCTTGCAAAACAAAAAAATTTGTGAAAATAAAAATTTTCCGCCGTCGGAAAAAGGATTTTTCTTAAGCGCGTCGAATAAATAAGTGTGAAAGAAAGCGGAGGGAAAAGCATGCGGGAAAAGACTTTGCAAATCGAAAACATGTTTCTCTCGCCCTATGCCAAGAAATCGCAGGATACGCTGGGCAGGGCGCGGGAAGAAGAACCTTGTCCCATGCGCACGGAATTTCAGCGCGACCGCGACAGGATCATTCATTGCAAGTCCTTCCGCCGTCTGAAAAACAAAACGCAGGTGTTCTTCTGTCCCGAAGGGGACAACTACCGCACGCGGCTGACGCACACCATCGACGTCACGCAGATCGCGCGCAGCATCGCCCGCGCCCTTTCTCTCAACGAAGATCTGACCGAGGCGATCGCCCTCGGTCACGATTTGGGGCACACGCCTTTCGGGCACAGCGGCGAGCGCGTGCTGGATAAGCTTTCGCCCTACGGGTTCAAGCACAACGAGCAGAGCAAGCGCGTGGTGGAATACCTCGAAAACGACGGCGAGGGGCTGAACCTCACCCGCGAGGTGGTGGACGGTATCCTCAATCACAAGGTTTCCCTTTCGCCCATGACGCTGGAGGGCAAGGCGGTTTCGGTGTCCGACTGGATTGCATACATCAACCACGACATCGACGACGCCGTTCACGGCGGGCTGATTTCGCCCGACGCGCTGCCCAGAGACGCCGTAAAAGTTTTGGGCAAGACCTCGCGCGAGCGCATCAATACCATGATATTTTCCATTTACCGCGCCAGCGAGGGCAAGCCGAAAGTGGAAATGGAAGAGGAAGTCTTTCAGGCTACAAAGACCTTGCGCGAATTCATGTTCGAGGAAGTGTATTTTTCCGAAAACGCGCGGCGGGAAGAGGAAAAGGCTACGCGCATGCTTTCGGGTATGTACGATTATTTTTCCAAAAATCCCGATAAACTGCCGCCCTTTTATATCGGCGTCGCGTACAAATTCGGCGCGGACCAGGCGATTTGCGATTACATATCGGGCATGTCGGACAAGTACGCTTATTACGTTTACGAAAATATTTTCATACCGAAATCTTGGGGGCTTTGACATGACGAAATGGGACGCGCTGTTTGCGGCTTTTTTGGTGTTTATCAACGTGCTCGCCTTTTCGCTGATGGGCGCGGACAAGCGCCGCGCGGAAAAAAGGCAGTGGAGAATTAAAGAAAGCACGCTGTTTTTGTTTGCTTTTCTGTTCGGCGGAGTCGGAGCAACTGCGGGAATGTATATATTCAGGCATAAGACGAAACACTGGTATTTCGCGGTGTTTTTCCCGCTCCTTGCGGTTTTGGAGATCGCGGCGGCGGTTTGGATTTTTACGGTGATTTAATGAAAGAAAGAAAAGAAAATTCCGTTTGCGGCAACGTAGACGGCGCGGCGGAAAATAGCGCCGCGCAGAAACGGGAAATCGTTCGCGATACGGCGGAAACTTATACAGCGGAAAATGTCGCTTTGCAAGACGCGGCGTGCGCCGCGGAGGGGAGCGCTCTCGTCAAAACGCAGAATGCTCCCGCCGCGCTCAGCGGCAAGGAAAGGGCGGTGCAGGCGGTCAAGTTCGTGTTTTTCTCCGCTTCGGCGGGGGTGATACAGCTCGGCTCCTTCACGCTGATGAACGAGATATTCAAGTGGAATTACTGGGTATGTTATCTCGTCGCGCTGGTGCTTTCGGTGGTGTGGAATTTCACGCTGAACCGCGAGTTCACCTTTAAGTCCGCGGCGAACGTGCCCGTCGCCATGCTGAAAGTATTCGCCTTTTACGCGGTTTTCACGCCGCTGTCCACTTGGGGCGGCGAGGCAGTTACCGACGCGGGCGTGAACGAGTATATCGTCGTGGGCGTCACCATGGTGCTCAATATGGTGCTTGAATTTCTCTACTGCACCTTTTTGGTATACAGAAACAGTATGAATACCAAGAAAAAGCGGAATACTGTAAAGGACGGAAAATGAGAGGTTACGACGAAAAGACCATCGGCGAGGTCAAGAATAAAAACGACATCGTGTCGGTGATATCGTCCTATATGCAGCTCGAACAGCGAGGGAGCAATTTCTGGGGACGGTGTCCCTTTCACCAAGAAAAGACCCCGTCGTTCTGCGTGAACGGGGCGGAACAGTTTTACTACTGTTTCGGCTGTCACAAGAGCGGGGACGTCATCAGTTTCGTCATGGAGATAGAGGGGCTGGACTTTGCCGACGCGGTAAAATTTTTAGCGCAGAAAGCGGGGATAAAACTGCCCGAGCGCAGCGAAAACGACGAAAATATCCGCCGCGCCAAGGAAAAAAAGGAAAAGCTTTACGCGATTTTGAAAGATACCGCGCTCTTTTACGTGAATAACTTAAAAAGCGAGGGCGCGGAAAAATTCCTCGATTATCTGGGCAAGCGCGGCGTGGACGCAAAGACGGTGCGAAAATTCGGGCTGGGTGCGTCCCTCGATTTCAACGCTTTGCCCGCGTATCTGAAACGCAAGGGCTACACCGAGGAGGAAACGACGGAGGCGGGCGTCACGGGCGTCAAAAACGGCAGGTGCTACGACGCGCTGGGCGGCAGGCTCATCATTCCCGTTATCAATCAGATGAACCAGGTGGTGGCGTTCTGCGGCAGGATACTCGAAGACAAAGGGTTCGCAAAATACGTCAACACCCGCGAAACGGCGGTATTTTCCAAAGGGAATACGCTGTTTAACATCAATAACCTTAAAAAGCTGAAAAACGAAGTCGGCATCAAAAACGTCGTCATGGTGGAAGGGCACATGGACGTCATTTCCCTTGTGGCGGCGGGGTTTGAAAACGTGGTCGCCAGCATGGGCACGGCGCTCACCAAGGATCAGGCGCGGCTTTTGAAACGGTATACCGACACAGTGCTTATCAGTTACGATGGCGACTTCGCGGGGCAGAAAGCCTCGCTCCGCGGGCTGGAAATACTCAAAGACGAAGGACTCAACGTCAAGGTGGTCACGCTGCCCGACGGCATGGACCCTGACGATGTGGTGAAAAAACAGGGCAAAGACGCCTATGCCGCCCTTCTTACGGCGGCGAAACCGCTTATAGACTTCAAACTCGACGTGCTGAAAAAGACTTATGACATCGAGGACGTGGAGGGCAAGCGGGTGTTCGTGCGGGAGGCTGTAAAAGTCGTGCGCGAAAGCCCCTCCGCCGCGGAACAAGAGGATTTGCTCAAGGAAATCCGCAAGATGACGGGCATCACCTACGAATCGCTCAAGCGGGAACTCGATTCTTCCGAAAAGGGCGCCGCGCCGCCGAAAACGGAGATGCGCCCCGCGGAGGCGAAGGAAAAGAATCTGCAGGCGGAGCGGTACGTGCTTTCTTCGCTGCTCTTTTCCAAAAAGTATGCCGAAGGGTTCGATTTGGACAAGCTCCGCTTTGAAAACCCCGTGCACGCGGCGGTCGCGGAATATATCTTGGAGTGCCGCAAGGAAAGCAAGCAGCCCCGTCCCAACGTGCTGTACGACATCGTCGACGAGTCGGGAAAGGAAGAACTTTCCGCGCTGCTCGCGCTGGAGCTCGGCGAAAAGCGGGACTTCGACGAGGCGCGGTATTTCAAGGATTGCGTGAACACCCTTTTGCGCCGCGCGGCGGAAAAGGAGATAGACTCGCTCACGAAACTCTGCGACGCGGAAGAAGACGTCGCGAAAAGAAAAGAATTAACCCGTCGGCTGATGGAGAAGATCGCCGACCTCAACAGATTATAAACATAGGAGAAACACTTTCAAATGGCGCAGAAACTGGAAGAGATCATCAACGAGATCATCGAGGAAAACAAGAAAAAAGGCAGCGTGAGCCTCGATCTGCTGCTCGACAGGCTGGATAAATTCGACGCCACGCCGCAGGAGATAGAGGAAGTTTACATCAAGCTCGACCAGGCGGGGATTCAGGTCATCAACGAATTCGAGCGCGACAAGGAACTCTACGATCAGTTGCTCAAAGAAATCAGCATGGACGACCCCGTGAAGATGTATTTAAAGGACATCGGCAAGGTGTCGCTCCTTTCGCCCGAGGACGAAACGGAACTCGCCAAAAAGATGATGGACGGCGACGAGGAGGCGAAAAAACTGCTTTCCGAGGCGAATTTAAGGCTGGTCGTTTCCATCGCGAAACGCTACATGGGCAGGGGCATGCTCTTTCTGGACCTCATTCAGGAAGGCAACCTCGGTCTGATGAAGGCGGTGGAAAAGTTCGATTATCAAAAGGGGTTCAAGTTCTCCACGTACGCGACGTGGTGGATCAAGCAGGCGATCACCCGCGCCATCGCCGACCAGGCGAGGACCATTCGTATCCCCGTGCACATGGTGGAGACCATCAATAAGCAGATACGCGTTTCCCGCAGGCTGTTGCAGGAGCTCGGCAGAGAGCCGACGCCCGAGGAGATTGCCAAGGAAATGGGCATATCGGAAGAGCGCGTAAGGGAGATACAGAAGATCGCGCAGGACCCCGTTTCGCTGGAAACGCCTATCGGCGAGGAAGAGGATTCGCACCTCGGCGACTTCATCGAGGACGAGGGCAGCGCCACGCCGTCCGACGCCGTCGCCTACACCATGCTCAAAGAACAGCTTTTGGGGGTGCTCGATACCCTTACGCCGCGCGAGGAAAAGGTTTTGCGCCTGCGTTACGGTATCGACGACGGCAGACCGAGAACGCTGGAAGAGGTCGGCAAGGAGTTCAACGTCACGCGTGAACGTATCCGCCAGATCGAGGCGAAAGCGCTCAGAAAACTGCGCCACCCCAGCAGGAGCAAGCGGCTGAAGGATTTTCTCGATTAAATGAACAGGATTACGGAAATTTATTCCCGTCTGCGCCCTTGCAGGCTGTTTGCCGACATCGGGTGCGACCACGGGTTCGTGGCGGAGCTCGTCGTCAAGAACGGGCTTGCGGAAAAAGTATATATTGCCGACGTCAGCGCGCAAAGCCTTGCCAAGGCTGAAAAACTGCTCGCCACGCATATCCGCACGGGCGCGGTGGAAAGTTTCGTTGCCGACGGTTTTTCGGCGTTCGAGGAAACGCCCGACGAGGCGCTCATCGCGGGCATGGGCGGCGAGGAGATCGTCAAAATTCTGCGCTCCACCGCCATGCGCCCCGAACGGCTGGTGCTCCAGCCTATGAAAAACGCGGAAAAAGTGCGCAGGTTCCTGACGGAAAACGGCTATAAGATCACCGAAGACGTCACCTTCCGCGAAGTCAAGTTTTACGACGTCATCTGCGCGGAACGCGGTGTCGACGAGCTGACGGAAGACGAGGCGTTTTTCGGCAGGACGAATCTCGAGACCCGTCCCGAGGCGTTTTTGGAAAAGATAAAAAGCGAGGTCGCGGACATCGGCGAATATTTGAAAAAGCCGATGAGCGAGGAGAGTCGGGAAGAACTTCTTTCCCGCAAACGGAAACTGGAGAGCGTTTTATGATCACATTGAAAGAGCTTGCCGCCGTCATGGACGGGATTTGCCCGCTTTCGCTCAGCGAAGCGTGCAAGGCGCGGGGCATGCACGACAACAGCGGATTGCTCGTTTCCCGCAAGGGCGACGTAAAAAAAATCGCATTCGCCCTCGATTTGACGAAAAGAGCCGTTGAGGACGCGGCGAAAGCGGGGTGCGACTGTTTCGTCACGCACCACCCCGCCATTTATTACGGTTTGACGAACTTAGATGAGGAAGACGTCGTGAGCGGCTCGATATACGCGGCGATAAGAAACGGCATGGCGGTATTTTCCCAGCATCTCAATCTCGATTACGCCGCGGGCGGCATCGACGACATGCTGGCTTACGGGCTGGGCGCAAGCAGCTTTACGGCGCTGGACAGGCTCGGGGAAAACGCGGGGTACGGCAAGGTGTTCACGCTGCCGCCCGTATCGCTCGGCGAGTTTGCCGAAAAGATAAAGTCGAAATTTTCGACGGACAAGGTGATCGTCTACGGCGGTTACGACAAAACGATTGAAAAGGTCGCGTCTTTCTGCGGCGCGGGCGGCGG
>CASETU010000074.1 GCA_949290895.1 uncultured Bacillota bacterium | reverse complement strand
CAAAAGCCTGCGTTGCGGAAAATAACGGTATACACCCGGCAGAAAACAAAACGCGCAGACGAGCGCGGAAAACACCACGAAAAACCAGTTCAGTCGTCCGTCGACGGCAAGATTACAGATAAAACACACCGCCAGCGCGACGAGATAGCAAATCGTCGGCACGTAAAAGCACGCCGCGCAAATCTGCCTGTACAGCCGCGCCTGCCGCAGTTGCAGACGGTCCTCCCCGTCCTCGGTGGCGGTAACGAGTTCGTGTTCGGAAACGTCCAGCGCCTTGCAGAGCGCATCTATCATCGTGATGTCGGGATAGGAAATTCCCCTCTCCCATTTGGAAACGGCGGACTTTGTAACGAAGAGCATTTCCGCCAGCTGTTCCTGCGTGTAATTTTTTTCCGTGCGCTTGTTTTTGATAAACAAACCCAGATTTTTCTTATCCTGCATAGCTTCCTCCCGCAAGTTATAAAAAAAGTATATTGCTTTCCCTCTGTTTTGTCAATCGGCCGTTGAGCCACCCGCCCTTTTGCGTCCCGCTTATAATCATAATTATAAAATATGCGTTTTCTGCTTTATCGTTATATTCACATATATGCGGTTTTTATGTGGATAAGTTGTGGATAACTTTTTTTATTTTCTCTTTTATCGGTGTTTTTCGGCGCGGATTTTCTTTTTTCTATTGACAAATACAATAAAATGTTTCACAATAGAAAAGAGATATCGATTTTGCCGCGCCTTACAAAAACTTGCATGCGGTGCGTAGAAATTCAGGGGAGAATGTATGAGCGAACTTTCCGCATTGATTGCGACCTATCTTTTATATCTGAAAATGGGAAGGGAAAGCGCTCTCGACGAGATTTACAGGCTGTGTTCGTCGAGAATGTTTGCGCTGTCGCTCGGCATTTTAAAAAACCGCGCGGACGCCGAGGACGCGGTGCAGACGGCGTTTGTAAAAATGGTGGACAATTTGGATAAGTTCAAGGGCGGCAACGGTTACGGCTTTATCATGAAGATCACGCAGAACACCGCCATCGACATGCTCAGAAAGCGCGGCAAGGCGTGTGAAGTGAATATCGACGACTGTTTTTCCTTAACCTCTTACGACGCATACGACGAGGAAAGAAAAGTTACTTCCATCACGCTGGAAGAGGCGATAGCAAAACTTGAAAAGCGCGAAAAAGAGCTCATCTACTACCGCTATTATCTCGATATGACGATACGCGAGATCGCCGCGAAAGTGGGCGAAAGCAAGTCGAAAGTCCAAAGAGATTTGGAAAACGCCGAAAAAAATTTAAAAACTTTGATACTTTCGGGGACAAAACGCCTTTCAAATACGTTGTAATTATGATGAAAAAAGATATGCAGCTGGAAAACTTGATGAACCGCTATTTCGACGGCGTGCGCGTCGGCTACGAAGTAACGGCTCCCGCGCGGGCGGCGCTGGCGGAAAGAGCGCGCAAAAAGAAAAGGGCGAAATTTACCTTACGGCTCGTTTCTTCTTTTGCGTGCGTTTTAGTTCTCGTCGTTGCCGTCATGGCGGCAAGCGGCATTTTCGGCGGCATTCGCAAATCTCCGTCCGACGAAGGCTCCCCTTCGGCTGTTTACACTTCCGCCGACGTGACGGAAAAATACATGAACTATTCCCAGCTTTACGAAATCAACAGCTCGGTATTTATAGATTTCGAGTTCTTCGAATATTCTCACAGCGCGACGGCAACGTATACGGCGTATTACGACAACGAAACGGACGCGCTGATGTATGTGCAGATAGACGCGAAAGTCATAAACGACTACGGCACGGAAGATCTGACGATTTTTATAGAGTTCAGCAAAGAAAGCACTTATGACGGGTTCCAAAAATACTACGAGCTGGAAAACAAGCAGACCGTCGGCGGACAAGAAATATTATACGACACGCAATATCTCGACGCCGAATGGGTTTCCGCCGCTTACGCGCACAAATATACTTATAAATACTTTTTCGATGTAACCTCCCCCGATAAAAACAGTTTAGAAAAGTATATTTCCTTCCTTTTTTAAAATTTTTTAAAAAATTTTTCTTTTTCGCGGGACAAATGCCCCTTTCGTTTCGTTGTAATAGCGAAATCTTTGATAAGGAGAAAAAAAATCATGAAAAAACTGACAAGAGGCATTTTGATCGCGGCGGCGTCCGTCTTCGTGTTCACGGGTTGCGGAACGTACAAAGGAGATTTTACTTATCCCGAAGGCATGGCTCCCGACAACGGATATCGCTATGATTCCGTTTACGAACAGCCCTTTCAAAACGTAGAAAATCAACCTTCGGCATATTTCATGCTGGACCGAAACACGGCGAGCTACACGCAGATGCGCCGCACCATCGAAAACGGCTACAGAGTCAATCCCGATTCCGTGCGCGCGGAAGAGTACATCAATTATTTCGATTATGATTTCGCCGCCCCCGTCGAAGGGGAGGAAATCGCCGTTTCCACTTACCTTACCGACTGTCCGTGGAACGAAGAACACAAACTCATGACCATAGGCGTCAAGACCGAAGAGGCGAACCTGTCCGTTTCGGCAAATAATTACGTGTTCTTGATAGACGTTTCTGGCTCCATGGAGGGAAAGGACAGATTAGATTTAGTGAAACAATCGTTAAAGACGCTCGTCGGCAATTTAAGCGCAAACGATTATATTTCCCTTGTGACGTATGCGGGAAATGCGGGCGTAAAGCTCAATTCCACACGCGTGAGCGACGACAACAGAGAAAAAATCCTTTCTGCGATTTTCTCGCTGACGGCGGGCGGTTCCACCAACGGCAGCGGCGGGATCGAGCTTGCCTATGAACAGGCAAACAAAAACTTTATCGCGGGCGGAAATAACCGCGTCATCTTAATGAGCGACGGCGATTTCAACGT
>CASETU010000073.1 GCA_949290895.1 uncultured Bacillota bacterium | reverse complement strand
CTTTTCCACCTTTTCGCAGGCGGTTACGAGGGCGACTTTCAGCTCCACTTTGGAGAAGGTATCGAAATCGATCTGCTCTTTCGCGGGCGCGGGTTCGTGCGCTTTTACAGGCGCGGCTTCGGGAGCTTTCGCCTCCTTTTTCTCCTGATGCGTTTTTTTCACCATCGCCTCGACTTCGGCAAGTTCCTTTTTGACG
Organism: uncultured Bacillota bacterium; assembly: GCA_949290895.1. Taxonomy (GTDB): domain Bacteria; phylum Bacillota; class Clostridia; order Christensenellales; family Borkfalkiaceae; genus UMGS775. The sequence continues at coordinate 3,808 of CASETU010000073.1, read as the reverse complement.
TCGATACGCGGGAAGATGGGCGGCGCTTTTTTCACCGCCGTACCCGCCTGCAGAACGCCGAATTTGTTTGCGCTTTCGAAATCGGTAACGCTTTTACCGTCGATACCGAAACAATCGAGAATCTTATCGGGCGCTTTGGTGATATAGGGTTTCAGATAGACCGCCACGATGCGAATGGTCTCCGCAAGGTTGTAAAGCACCGTAGCAAGGCGGCCTTTTTTGCTTTCGTCTTTAGCGAGAATCCACGGCGTGGTCTCGTCGATATATTTGTTGGCGCGCTGAACGACCTTGAAAATTTCCGTCAGTGCGAGCGGGCAATCGAGGGCGTCCATCGCCTTTTTAACGTTATCGTGCAGATTTTCCGCCATGGCGACGAGCTCGCCGTCCACAGCCTCCTTATCCCCTGCCGCGGGCAAAGTTCCGCCGAAATACTGATTGATCATCGCCGTGGTGCGGGAAACAAGGTTGCCTAAATCGTTGGCAAGATCGGAATTGATGCGGTTCAGCAAACTTTCGTTGGTATAAACGCCGTCGCTGCCGAAGGGAATTTCTCTAAGCAGGAAATAGCGGAGCGCGTCCGAGCCGTACCGCTCGACAAGCTGTTTGGGGTCGGTGAGTTCGGCTTTGACGTTGCCCTCCTTGGACTTGGAAAGTTTATCGCCGCCGATCAAAAGCCAGCCGTGCCCGTAAACCTGTTTGGGCAGCGGCAGACCGAGCGCCATTAAGATAGCGGGCCAGATGATGGCGTGGAAACGCACGATCTCCTTGCCGACCATGTGCAGATCCGCCGGCCAGTAGCGTCGGAACAAGCTGTCGTCCTCCGAGCCGTAGCCGAGCGCGCTGATGTAGTTGGAAAGCGCGTCTACCCACACGTAAACGGTGTGTTTGGGGTCGAACGTAACGGGAATTCCCCATTTGATGGAAGTTCTCGAAACGCACAGATCCTGCAAGCCCGGTTTCAAAAAGTTGTTGATCATCTCGTTCATGCGGGACTTCGGCTGTAAAAATTCGGGATTATCCTCGTAGAGCTTGAGGATTTTATCGGCGTACTTCGACAGGCGGAAGAAATAGCTTTCCTCCTTTTCGAGGGTGACTTCCCGCCCGCAGTCGGGGCACTTGCCGTCTTTAAGCTGCGATTCCGTCCAGAAGGACTCGCAGGGCGTGCAGTACCAGCCGGAATATTCCGCCTTGTAAATTTCGCCTTTGTCGTAAAGCTGTTTGAAAATCGTCTGAATCGCCTTGACGTGTTCTTCGTCGGTGGTGCGGATAAATTTATCGTAGCCGATGTCGAGCAACGACCATATTTCCTTGAGTCCCGCGACCAGCGGGTCGATAAACTGAATGGGCGTCACGCCCGCCTCGGCGGCTTTTTTCTCCACTTTCTGCCCGTGTTCGTCCGTTCCCGTGAGGAAAAACACGTCCTTGCCGAGCATTTTGTTATAGCGCGCGAAGGTATCGCAGATGACGGTCGTATAGCAATGTCCGATATGCCAGTTGCCGCTCGGATAATAAATCGGCGTGGTGATATAATATTTTTCTTTCATATCCTCTCTCCTCGTCGGGCGCGAACCGCCCGCAATGTCTTTTCTTAAACATTTTAGCATTTTACGCGCGAAAAGTAAAACATAAACGCGCTTTTTTAAGCATAATATTTAAGCATGAACGTTATTTTTGCCGTATGTTTTTTCATTTGCACGGCTTTGCTTTTATTCATAGACCCCGACGGCGCGCTCGCGTCTATGCTGGCGGGCGGGGAAAAGGCGCTTGCGCTCACCATGAAAATGACGGTCATCTACGCGGTATGGCTGGGGATTTTCGAGCTTGCCGAACGCAGCCGCCTGACGGAAAAATTCGCGCGCGCACTCCGTCCGCTGAACCGCGTTTTATTCGGGGATTTGCCGGGAAAGTCCAACGAATACGTATCCATGAACATTTCCGCTAACATGCTTGGCATGAGCGGCGCGACCACCCCCATGGGAATAAAGTCGATACAGGAACTTGAAAAACACCCCGACACTTCCTATCAGATCGCCATGTTCTTCGTCATTAACGCGACGAGCATACAAATTCTGCCGACTTCCGTGCTCGCCCTGCGCACGTCGCTGGGCTCGCTTTCGCCGAGCGACATCATTCTGCCCACCATTCTGGCGACGGCGCTTTCCTCCGTGGTCGGGATTCTGCTGGTTAAAATTTTCTTGAGGAAGAAAAAGAAATGAAATACATACTGCCCGTCATGTTTTTGCTGATACTCGCCTACGCGCTTTATAAAAAGGTCAAGCCGTACGACGCGTTCGTTTCGGGCGCGGGACAAGCGATCCCCTTTGCGGTCAAGCTGTTTCCCTACCTCGCCGCCATATTCGTTTTAACGGAGCTTTTCGAGGCGAGCGGCGCGTCCGACGCGGTTTCCCGCTTTCTCGCCCCCGCATTCCGATTGCTGGGAATACCCGAAGAACTTTCCAAACTCGTGCTCATCAAACCCTTTTCGGGAAACGGCGCGCTCGCCCTGCTGACGGAAATTTATAAAACTTACGGCGTGGACAGCTACATCGCCCGCTGTGCCTCCGTCATATACGGAAGTAGCGAAACGGTGTTTTACGTGGCGGCGGTGTACTTTGCGGGCGCTAAGACGAAAAACTTGACCGCGCCCATTCTCATCAGCCTTTTCGCATCCCTTTGCGCCTGCGTTTTCGCTTGCTTTATCTGTCTTGTGATGTGAATTCCGCGACTTCTAACCCCAACAAATACCCCCAAACGAAATCCGTCCGCATACATTGCCATAACTTCTTCGTAATGCATTTCTTCGCATTTTTCAAGCGTTTTCAAATAATGTTGCAACAACTCAGGATTATTTTTTAATTCTTCACGCATTTTATCATCATAATCCACAAGTTCACCCAAACATTTTTCATACCCAACACTCTTTGAATTTCTTTCGCAATCTTGCGAAATCATTTGAAAGAGATATTTGATTACCGAAAACATCATCTTTACTCCATTTTTAGTTTTTTGTATATTTTACCATGATTTTTTTTCGTTGTCTTTGTTTACTACATTAAACGGCGTAAAAAAAATCGCGGTAATTGACCGCGAAATATTGACAAACAATTTTTTATGGTGTATATTTAAAGTGCAAAGGGCGAAGCCGTAACGGTTAGCCTAAGTAGAAGTTATAATGAAATAACCGCACGTTTAGGGCCGGGCGGTTATTTCTTTTTTATTTCCTTAACGATAAAATACGCAAGTAATAACATAAGAAATGCAAATATGTATTCAACCGTATTCAAGCCCTCCTTTGCATGCAGCGTTGGAGTGCTAACCGCCAAGGCAATCGCCCTGCATCTTGCTTTTGGAAAAAAAATTTTTCCTAAGCATTTTTATTATAGCAAACTTTGCAAAATATCGCAACAAAAAAAACAGACTTCATAAAGAGGTCTGTTTTTCGTTTCATTGAATTTTTTCCGATTAGATTTCGGAGAAGTATTTGATGGTTCTGACCATCTGGCTGGTGTAGGAGTTTTCGTTGTCGTACCAGGACACGACCTGCACCTGATAAGTGTCGTCGTCGATCTTGGAAACCATGGTCTGCGTAGCATCGAACAGCGAGCCGTAGGTCATGCCGATAACGTCGGAAGAAACGATTTCATCGGTGTTGTAACCGAAGGATTCCGTAGCCTGCGCTTTCATAGCGGCGTTGATGCCTTCCTTCGTAACGTCCTTGCCCTTGACAACCGCGATGAGGATCGTGGTCGAACCCGTAGCCGTAGGAACGCGCTGCGCCGAACCGATCAGTTTGCCGTTGAGTTCGGGG
>CASETU010000072.1 GCA_949290895.1 uncultured Bacillota bacterium | reverse complement strand
TCCCGACAATGCGGACATTCAGGCGCTTACGCCCGGTAAGTTCCGCCTTGTGGAAGCGGCGATGCGCGTAGATAAGAGCCTTACGGTGGAAGCCGCCGCGGCGATGTCGGCGCACCAGCTCAGCGAAATTCTTTACGAGTCGGAAAAATACCATCTGGAAGTTCTTTCCGATCAATTTGAAGAAGCCTACGAGGCGCTGGAACTCGCTTACGAACAGAATAAAGACGCTCTGCTCGACGCCGCGTATCTGACCCTTCTCGACAACGGGCTGGAAAAAGCAGCGAAAGCTACCGAATACGTCGCACTGAGGACTGCTTACAGAACGATTGAATATATCGAGGAAATTAAGGGCGAGATCGAACCCGTGCTGAGCGACGAACAGCTCGCGCAAATCGCCGAGGCGGTCAATCAGAACGTGGACGAATTTATCGCCGGTGTAAAGGCTTACGGCGAGGCGACCGAGGACGCTGTGGAATGTTATCTCGAACGGCTGTATCGGAATCTAAGCGAGGCGGAACGAGAAGAGCTTGAGGACGTATACAAAGCGGCGGAAGATTTGATCGAAGAGATGGAAGAGGCGCTGGAAGTCGTTGCGGCGGAAGAGCTTGCCGAAATCAAGAATGCGCTTGCGCCCATCGCGGAATACCTCTCCGTGGAAATCGATAAAATCAAGGAATATGACGATTTGGAAGATTACGTGCTCGATAAAATCGAGGACAGGATCGACGATATCGAAGACTGGTTCGAAGATAATCTGACGAAAGAAGAAAAGCGCGAAATTTCCGATGCGAAAGACGCGATAAAGGATAAGATAGCGGAACTCAAGGCGGTGTTTGAAAAGAACGTCGCCGAGTTGAAAGCGGAAATCGAAAATCAATTGAGAGAACGTCAGCAGGAGCGCGAACGCCGCGCGGCATAAGAAAAAACGCGTATGAAAAGGAAAGGCAACGGAAAATTTTCCGTTGCCTTTCCTTATGTCCTTAAAAAAGGTAAATACGAAAAAATGCACTTATGTCTTTTTCCGTCAAAAACGGCATGTGCTCCGCGGTTGACAAATTGCCTGTTTTTTAGTATCATAAATACAAGAAAGGCGCGTTTTCGCGCGGCTGAAGGGGAACGAAGAACAGTATGCTGCCGATCGACAGATTAAGCAAAGTCGCTAAATTTCTGCATATTAAAGGATTCGTCAAGCGCACGATAGAAAAGCCCAAACGCGGCACGAAACACTTTGAACCGAAAAAGTTCAAAAACCTGAATGCCGTCGGGTTCGATATCGATGGATTTGCCTGCGTTACCGTCGACGGCGGCGTTTCGACTGCACATGCGGTGTTTTTGCACGGCGGCGCGTACGTTTCCGAAGGGCTGATTTTGCATCGTGCGTTTATGGAAAAACTCGTGAAAAATCACGCGTTTCGCGTGACGTATATCGATTATCCGCTCGCTCCCGAACACAGCGTAAAAAAGACGCACGACGTCGTTTTGAAAGCGTATCGTTACCTTGCGGAAAAATACCCGATGGATAAATTCGTTTTTTTGGGCGATTCCGCGGGCGGAGGATTGGCTCTTTCGCTGTTGCAGCGGATTGCGGCCGATAAGAATTTAGCGCCGAAACCCGATAAAACGGTATTGCTTTCGCCTTGGCTCGATATTACCGTTTCCAATCCCGACGCGGCGGAATTCGAAAAGAAAGATCCGACGCTTTCCAAAGAGGCGCTCGTCTTTGCTGGCAGGGAATACGCGAAGGAAACGGACGGAAGGGACCCGCTCGTATCCCCGATTTTCGGAAAGATGGAAGACCTCGGTGAGGTGCTTGTCACCGTCGGCACGCACGAACTTTTTTATCCCGATTGCGAATTGCTCAAGGAAAAAATCGCCGCGGCAAAGGGTAGCGAGGTCGTGCTTGCGGTTTTTGAAAATATGTTCCACGATTTTCCGATGACGCCGTTAAAGGAAAGCGACGTCGCCGCCGAACTCATATCGAAGTTTGTCGCGGGCGAAGAACTTGCTCCGACCGAGGGCGTCGTTTTGGAAAGCGAGTAAAGCTTTTGAATACGGAAAAAACAACATTACGAACGCGTCCCGAAGACAAACGTCTTCGGGACGCGTTCATTAATTAGAAGTGTGTATGTGAGCAGATTTTCGTCGCGGTAAAGTCCGCGCCGCGGAAAGGTGTATCCGAAAAAATATCTGAAAACCCGCGCCGCCGTCGGGGACGTTCGCGGCGGGTAGAGGTTTATTTTTCCTCGTCGAATTCGCTCATGAATTTTCTGTAGCGGCGGGGGAGATATCCGTCCTGCTGTTTGGGGTGCGGGCGTTCTTTAATGTTCGTCGCCTTAAAATAGCCGCGCCACAGCGCGTTTACGTCCTTTTCGAGTTTGGAGCGCAATATATTTGTCGGCATTTCGGAATCGAACAGCGCAAGTTCCTTGCCGTTCCAGGCGGCAAAGCGGTTGCGCTTTACATCGCAGATGACGAAAGGCAGGTTAATGCGTTTGACGAAATGCGGAGCGAGCAGGTCGGTTATATCGTTGTCGGGGGTGTATTCGGCGTATAAAAAGCCGTTTTTCGTCTCTTCAAAGCGTAAAAAGCCCGTAAAGCGGTGCCGTTCAAGCCATACTTTGTCAACCAACGTGTTGAAGGGCATCACTTCGTCGAAGGAAAAGCTGCGGCTGATGTCCCGCTTTTCTTTCAAAAGCCGTTTCACGTAGCAAAAGGCTATCTGCGCCTTTTCGGGACAGTCGGAGCGGAACGCAGTCTTTATGTCGTTGTCGGCTTTCATGCCGCCGAAAAGCCGCACGGACTTTTGCACCCGCGCCGCCTTTGTTTCGTCGGTTTCCACCCGCTCGGATTCGTCGCCGAAAGCGCATTGAAAGGTGTTGAGGGAGGTGAGGTAGGCGTCGTTTTCCCG
>CASETU010000071.1 GCA_949290895.1 uncultured Bacillota bacterium | reverse complement strand
GCTTTGGGCGCAAGACCTTCGTACATATCGAAAGAGATCGTTTTCGAGCCCGTCGTTTCCGTTTCGGCGTCATACACGACGACTTCCACCTGAAGCTTTACGATCTTGCTGCAACCCGTCGCCGTGGCGAGCGTGGCAAAAAGCAGCGCGAAAGTCAAAATACCGATGATGATTTTTTTCATTGATTCTCTCCGTCCGCCTTGATCGGCGGAAAAATTATTATCGTTTTCGGCCGAAATATTCGACCCTGTCTATATATTTTACTAATAAAACCCGATTTTGTCAAATCGTTTTCCGATTTTTTCGCGAAGTTATCCGTTAAACTTGCCTATCGGGCGCGATTTGAGAACGTCGGCACGCGCAGACGCGCGGCTTTAGGACAGCAATCGCACCTTTACCGACCGAAAACGCCAAAATTCTTAACCGTCCCGCGCACCATTTCGCGCGGTGCGCCGCATGATAAGCCGCTAAAAAACTTATTGAAAAAAATGCCGTCTTGCTTGCAAGGCAGATTGCCGCGCCGCGAAATAAAAAGTTGTCAGGCAAAACAAAAAAAGCGGGGCAATCGCCCCGCCTGATTTTTTGTCGGAATTATTCCGCAACGACTTCCGCGCCGATTTCTTTGAAAGCGGCAACGATCTTGTCCGCTTCTTCCTTCGTCGCGTTTTCTTTGATGACGCCGAGTTTTTCCACAAGGCCCTTCGCTTCCACAAGGCCGAGACCCGTGAATTCTCTCACCGCTTTGATGGCAGCGATCTTGTTGCCGCCGGCGTTCTTCAAAGTAACTTTGAATTCCGTCTTTTCTTCCACAGCTTCCGCCGCAGCAGGAGCCGCACCGCCGACTACCGCCACGGGAGCCGCCGCGCTTACGCCGAATTCCTGTTCGATCGCCTTTACGAGATCGTTAAGTTCCACAACCGTCATGGTTTTGATTTCTTCAATCATTTTTGCGATATCCGCCATTTTTCTTATCCTCCGAATTTTTTTATTGTTTTTTGCTGCGGAAATTATTCCGCCTTTTTATCCGCAACCGCTTTCAGCGCTACGGCAAGACCTCTTACGAAGCCGGAAAGCGTGCCCGCGAGCATAGAATACAGTTCCGTCTTGGACGGGATTGCCGCGAGTGCGCTGAGCCCTTTTACGTCGACGTACGCACCGTCTACGTAACCGCTCTTCATAGAAATTTTATCGGTATACTTTTTCGCCGCGTCCACTAAGATTTTGCAAGCCGTGGTTTCGTCTTTCGCAAAAGCAACCGCTGTCGGACCGTTCAGATCCCCGTCGAAGTCTTTGACGTTCAAGCTGTCGAATGCCTTTCTGACAAGCGTGTTTTTATACACTTTGTATTCGACGTCCTGCTTTCTGAATTCGTGTCTCAAAGCGGTGTCTTCCGCAACGGACAAGCCCGCGTAATGCACCAGCACGACCGATTTGGAAGCTTTGATCTTTTCCGAAATCTCTTCGACGACCTGTTTTTTCGCCTCGATATTAGCCGACATTTTTTACCTCCTTTCTTTTTCCCGAAAACAAAAGCCCTTATACCGCCGAGACGATATAAGGGCGTAAATTACCATTTACACGCAAATATTCGTTACCTCGGCAGGCTGCCCTTGCGGCATTTACTGTGACCCGCTGTCTTCGGTGATTTGATTTTTCCATATTATTGTAACTTATAAAATCCGATTTGTCAAACGTTTTTCACGAAAAACAACTCAGTTTTTCGCCGCGATCTTCACGCCGGGGCCCATCGTGCTGGCGAGCGTGATGCTCTTGACGTACTGACCCTTTGCCGCAGCCGGCTTCGCCTTGATGATGGCGTCGATAAGCGCTTCGTAGTTTTCGAGGAGTTTTTCCTTGCCGAAGCTCTTCTTGCCGATGGGGCAGTGAATGATAGCCGTCTTGTCCAGTCTGTATTCGACCTTACCGGCTTTGGTGTCGTTAATCGCCTTGACGACGTCCATCGTAACCGTACCGGACTTCGGGTTCGGCATGAGTCCTTTCGGTCCCAAGATCTTACCGATACGTCCGACCACGCCCATCATGTCGGGAGTGGTGATGATGACG
>CASETU010000070.1 GCA_949290895.1 uncultured Bacillota bacterium | reverse complement strand
GTCAAGGACGTGAAAGCCGTCGCCGATTTTGCGGTGCAAAAGGGTGTGGACTTCGCCATCGTCGCACCCGACGACCCGCTGGTGCTCGGCGCGGTGGACGAGCTGGAAAGCCGCGGCATCAAGTGTTTCGGACCGAGGAAAAACGCCGCCATCATCGAAGGTAGCAAGGTTTTTTCCAAAAACCTCATGAAAAAATACAATATCCCCACCGCCGCATACGAGGTGTTCACCGACCGCGAAAGCGCGCTTTCGTATCTGGAGACCGCGCCCGTGCCCGCGGTGGTCAAGGCGGACGGGCTGGCGCTCGGCAAGGGCGTCATCATCGCTGAAACGAGAGAGGTGGCGAAAGCCGCCGTCGATTCCATGATGAAGGACAAGATTTTCGGCGAAAGCGGTTCGAGCGTCGTCATCGAAGAATTTTTAAAAGGGCCGGAAGTCAGCGTGCTTTGCTTTACCGACGGCAAGTGCATAAAGCCGATGGTTTCTTCTATGGACCACAAGCGCGCGGGCGACGGCGACACGGGACTCAACACCGGCGGCATGGGCACGGTTGCGCCCAATCCGTATTATACGGAGGAGATCGCCTCCGAGTGTATGGAAAAGATATTCCTGCCCACCGTTCAGGCGATGAACAAAGAGGGGCGCACCTTCAAGGGCTGTTTATATTTCGGACTGATGCTCACGGAAGACGGGCCTAAGGTCATCGAATACAACTGCCGTTTCGGCGACCCCGAAACGCAGGTCGTTCTGCCGCTTTTGGAAAGCGACTTGCTTTCCGTCATGCTCGCCGTCGCCGACGGCACGCTGGAAAATACGGAAGTGAAGTTTTCAAACGAATCGGCGTGCTGCGTGGTGCTGGCGTCCGAAGGCTATCCGCAAAAATACGCGACGGGCTTTGAAATTTCCCTGCCCGCGTGCGACGAAGGCGAGGAAATTTACGTCGCGGGCGCAAAGCGCGAGGGCGGCAAACTGCTCACTTCCGGCGGGCGGGTGCTCGGCGCGGTGGCGAAGGGAACCACCCTTGCCGAGGCGGTGAAAAAGGCCTACGCGCTCAGCGATAAAATCCATTTTGAAAACGCCTACAAGAGAAAGGACATCGGCGCACGGGCGCTTAAGGCGATAAAGGAGAAGAACTGATGGTTTTCAGAATATACGTCGAAAAGAAAAAGAAATTTGAACACGACGCGCACGTTCTCCGCGCGGAAATCAACAACCTGCTGGAGATAAAGGGATTGGAAAATCTGCGTATCGTCAACCGCTACGACGCGGAGAATATCGATAAAGCGCTCTTCGATACCGCCGTGAAAACGGTGTTTTCCGAACCGCAGACCGACGATACCTGTCAAACGCTTGAAACCGAGGGCGCAGCGGCGGTCTTTGCCGTGGAATATCTTCCCGGGCAGTTCGACCAGCGCGCCGATTCCGCGGCGCAGTGTATCGCGCTCATTTCCCAAAAGGAAAAGCCCCTCGTGCGTTCGGCAAAGGTCTATATTTTGTACGGAACGCTGACCGATAAAGAGGTGGAAACCATAAAAAAATACGTCGTCAACCCCGTGGAGGCGCGGGAGGCGGACTTAAAGGAATATAAGACGCTCAAAACTCAATACAGCGTTCCCACGGAAGTGGAAACGCTTACGGGATTTACTTCCCTCGACCGCGCGGGGCTGGAGGAATTCGTCAAAAAATACGCTCTCGCCATGGACGGCGACGACGCGGAATTCTGCCGCGATTATTTCTTGAGCGAAAAGCGCGACCCGACCATCACGGAAATCCGCATGATAGACACCTACTGGTCGGACCACTGCCGCCACACGACGTTTTTGACGACTATCGACTCGGCGGAGTTCGAAGATAAGGAAATCGAAAGCGCGTATAACGAGTACATCGCTGCGCGCAAGGCGTTGGGACGCACCAAGCCCGTCAATCTGATGGACATCGCCACTTTGGCGGTAAAACAGCTTAAAAAGAGCGGCAAGCTCGACAAGCTGGACGAATCGGAAGAAATCAACGCCTGCACCGTGAAAATCAAGGTGAAAGTCGACGGGGAAACGCAAAACTGGCTGCTGCTTTTCAAGAACGAAACGCACAACCACCCCACGGAAATCGAGCCGTTTGGCGGCGCGGCGACCTGTATCGGCGGCGCGATACGCGACCCGCTTTCGGGCAGGAGTTACGTCTATGCGGCGATGCGCGTGACGGGTGCGGGCAATCCGCTCACTCCCGTAAAGGATACGATAAAAGGCAAATTGCCCCAGCGTAAAATCGTGACTACCGCGGCAGCGGGATATTCTTCTTACGGCAATCAAATCGGGCTCGCGACGGGGCTGGTGGACGAAATATATCACGAAGGCTATGTCGCCAAGCGCATGGAAATCGGCGCGGTCATCGCGGCGACGCCAGAGGAAAACGTCGTGCGCCTGACGCCGGAGGGCGGGGACGTCGTCATACTTCTCGGCGGCAGAACGGGGCGCGACGGCTGCGGCGGCGCGACGGGTTCGAGCAAGTCGCATACCGAAACTTCGCTGACGGCTTGCGGCGCGGAAGTGCAGAAAGGTAACGCGCCGGAAGAAAGAAAACTGCAGCGCCTGTTCAGGAACGGAGAGGCTACGCGGCTCATCAAGCGCTGTAACGACTTCGGCGCGGGCGGCGTTTCCGTCGCCATCGGCGAGCTTGCCGACGGGCTTTATATCGACCTCAACGCCGTTCCCAAAAAATACGAGGGTCTGGACGGCACGGAGCTCGCCATCAGCGAATCGCAGGAGCGCATGGCGGTGGTCGTCAGAAAAGAAGACGCGGAAAAATTCTGCGCGCTTGCGGATAAAGAAAACCTCGAGGCGACCGTTGTCGCCCGCGTTACCGCCGAAAAACGCCTCGTCATGGTGTGGAACGGCAAAAAGATCGTAGACGTGTCGCGGGAATTTTTGAATTCCAACGGCGCGGAAAAACATATAAGCGTATATGCGGAAAAGCCGCAGCTTTTCAAAAAAGAAGTGAAAGGCGGATTTAAGGCGGGCGTGGAGGCGCTTGCGGACGATTTAAACGTCTGCTCCAAGCGCGGTCTTTCCGAACGGTTCGACTCCACCATCGGCGCGAACACCGTGCTCATGCCCTTCGGCGGCAGGTATCAGCGCACGCCCATTCAGGCGATGTGCCACAAAATCGCGGTGGAGAAAGGGGATACCGATACCTGTTCTTTGATGGCGTACGGCTATAACCCGTTCATTTCCGAAAAGAGCCCGTACCACGGCGCATACCTCGCGGTGGTGGAAAGCGTTTCCAAACTGATCGCGGCGGGCGCGAAATTCGAGGACGTGTACCTCACGTTCCAGGAATACTTCGAAAAGCCGATGAAGGATCCCAAGCGTTGGGGCAAGCCTTTTGCCGCGCTGCTCGGCGCGTACAAGGCGCAAAACGAGCTGGGCATCGGCGCGATCGGCGGCAAGGACTCCATGAGCGGAACGTTCGAGCATATCGACGTGCCACCCACGCTTGTCTCCTTTGCGGTGACGACTTCCGAAACGGACAATATCGTTTCGGGCGAATTCAAAAAGGCGGGGCATAAGGTCGCGCTCATCAAACCCGAATACGACAAAAACGGCGTGCCCGTTACGAATAGCCTGCTTAACGTGTTCGAAACGGTTTCCCGTCTGGTTCGGGAAAAGAAAGCCGTCGCGCTCTATACGCCGACTTACGGCGGCGTGGCGGAAGCCGTGATGAAGATGTGTTTCGGCAATATGTTCGGGTTCAGCTTTGCGGACGGCGTTTCGCCCGAAGATATTTTCGCTTATCGCTACGGTTCGTTCGTCGTCGAACTTGAAGACGGCGCAGAAGCGGGCGAACTTCTCGGCGAGGTGACGGCGGCAAAGGCGCTGGCTTACCGCGGAGAAAGCGCGGATATCGATGCGCTGTATTCGGTTTATGCGAAGAAACTCGAACCTGTATTCCCGACGATGACGCCGACCCCGCGTATCTTGATACCCACCATCGATTATAAGGGCGGGCGCGAGCTTACTTGCGCCGTTGTGAAAACGGCAAAGCCGAAAGTGCTTATCCCCGTGTTCCCCGGCACAAACTGCGAATACGACACCGCCAAAGTCTTCGAACGGGCGGGCGCGGAGGCGGATATCTTCGTCATCAATAACCTCACTGCGGCGGGGATTTCCCGTTCGGTGGAAAACTTCGCAAAAAAAATCAGGGAAAGCAACATCGTCTTTATCCCCGGCGGTTTTTCCGGCGGCGATGAGCCGGACGGCTCGGGCAAGTTTATCACGGCGTTCTTCCGCAACGGCGAAATTAAGGACGCGGTGGAAGAACTGCTCGGCAGGCGCGACGGCTTGATGGGCGGTATCTGCAACGGATTCCAGGCGCTCGTCAAACTCGGACTCGTGCCGTACGGCAAGATTCTCGACATGACGGAAGATATGCCCACCCTCACGTTCAATAACATCGGCAGACACCAGTCGCGGCTCGTCAACGTGCGCGTCGCCTCCAACAAGTCGCCGTGGTTCAAAAATACCGAAGTCGGCGAAATTTACACCGTCGCAATCTCTCACGGCGAAGGCAAGTTCGTCGCGGAGGGCGCGGCACTCGATAATATGTTCAAAAACGGGCAGATCGCCACGCAGTACGTCGATTTGAACGGCAACGCCACTCTCGACGTCGATTTCAACCCCAACGGTTCGACGCTCGCCATCGAGGGCATCACCTCGCCCGACGGCAGGGTGTTCGGCAAAATGGGACACAGCGAGCGTATCGGCAGGGGACTTTATAAGAACGTCGGCGGCAAGTACGACATGAAACTGTTTGAAAGCGCGGTGGAGTATTTCAAATAAGGAGCGTATATGAAAAGCGATATAGAGATTGCGCAGAGCACAAAGCTGAAAGACATCGCCGAAGTGGCGGCAAGCTGCGGTATCGACGAAAAGTATCTTTCCCGCTACGGAAAGTACAAGGCGAAAGTGGACCTTTCCCTGCTTAAAGAACATAAAAAGGCGGACGGCAAGTTGGTTTTAGTCACGGCTATCACTCCCACGCCCGCGGGCGAGGGCAAGACGACCACGACCATCGGGCTCGCCGACGGGCTGAAAAAAATCGGCAAAAACGTCGTCGTCGCCCTGCGCGAACCCTCGCTGGGACCCGTGTTCGGCATCAAAGGCGGCGCGGCGGGCGGCGGGTACGCGCAAGTCGGGCCGTTTGAGGACATCAATCTGCATTTCACGGGTGATTTCCACGCCATCGGCGCGGCGAACAACCTGCTTTGCGCCATGCTTGACAACCATATCTATCAGGGCAATGCGCTGGGCATAGACCCCCGCAAAGTGGTGATACGCCGCTGTGTGGACATGAACGACCGTCAGCTCCGTTTCGTGGTGGACGGGCTGGGCGGCAAGGTCAACGGCGTGCCGCGCGAGGACGGTTACGACATCACCGTCGCCACCGAAATGATGGCGGTGATGTGCATGGCGACCTCGATTTCCGATTTAAAAGAACGTTGCGCCCGCATGATCGTGGCGTATAAATACGACGACACCCCCGTTACGGCGGGCGATCTGAAAGCGCAGGGGGCGATGACCGCTCTGCTCGTCGAGGCGCTGAAACCCAACCTCGTGCAGACCCTCGAAGGCACGCCCGCGTTCGTGCATTGCGGTCCGTTCGCCAACATCGCGCACGGCTGCAACTCCGTGCTGGCGACGAAGTGCGCCTTAAAGCTCGGCGATTACGCCGTTACGGAGGCGGGATTCGGCGGCGACCTCGGCGCAGAAAAATTCCTCGACATCAAGTGCCGCCTTGCGGGATTCGCGCCCGCGGCGGTGGTCATCGTGGCGACGGTTCGCGCCCTCAAAATGCACGGGGGGCTTGCCAAAAACGAACTCGCGGAGGAAAACCTCGCCGCGCTGGAGGCGGGACTGCCGAATCTTTTAAGGCACGTTTCCAACATTAAAAACGTCTATAAACTGCCGTCTGTGGTGGCAATCAACCGTTTCCCGACCGATACCGACAAAGAAATCAATATGGTTATCGAAAAATGCCGCGAGCTCGGCGTGAATACCGTGCTTTCCACCGTCTGGGCGGAAGGCGGCAAGGGCGGCGTGGACCTCGCGAAAGAAGTCGTCCGCCTGTGCGAAGAGGAAAAGGGCGATTTCACTTTCGCTTACGAGAGCGGCGCGAGCATCGAAGAAAAAATCACCGCCGTAGCGAAGAAAATTTACGGCGGCGACGGCGCGGTGTTCACCGCGGAAGCGAAAAAACAGATCGAGCGGCTGGAACAGCTGGGATTCGGCTCGCTGCCCGTATGTATCGCCAAAACGCAGTACAGCTTTTCCGACGACGCGAAACTGCTCGGCGCGCCGAGCGGGTTCAACATCACCGTGCGTTCCGTCAAGGTGAGCGCGGGCGCGGGATTCGTCGTTGCGCTGACGGGCAACATCATGACCATGCCGGGATTGCCCAAAGTGCCCGCCGCGGAAAATATTGACGTCGACGAAAACGGCAAAATCAGCGGTCTGTTCTGATTTCATTTTCGCCGCTAAATTTTGCGGGCGGCGGAAAAACTCTTTGCCGCCGCGAAAGGTTCACTTTTTTGCGGCGCGCGAAACAATCTTTTTGCCGTCTTGCAAAAACATAATATATAACCTTGCAAAAACATAATATATAAATAAAATAATACGGC
>CASETU010000069.1 GCA_949290895.1 uncultured Bacillota bacterium | reverse complement strand
TGGAAATCGAGGAGGCGGCGCTCAAAAAGGAGACCGACGAGCTGGCGAAAGCGCACCTCGAAGAGGTTCGCAAGGAAAAGAGCGAGTATTCGGCGAAGTATAACGAGATGGTCGCCAAATGGCAGAACGAAAAGAACAGTATCGGCAAGGTGCAGAAACTGCGCGAAGAACTCGGCGCGGCGAATGCCGAACTCGAACGCGCGGAACGCTCTTACGATTTAAATAAAGCGAGCGAATTGAAATACGGCAAAATCCCGCAGCTCAAAAAGGAGCTGGAGGAGGCGGAAAAGCAGGGAACGGGCAAGACCAACCTGTTGAAAGACCGCGTCACCGACGAAGAAATTGCCAAAATTATCTGCCGCTGGACGGGGATTCCCGTTTCCAAGCTGATGGAGGGCGAGCGGGAAAAACTCCTGAATCTCGAAAGCATACTGCATAAGCGTGTCATCGGGCAGGACGAGGCGGTGGAAAAGGTCGCGGAGGCGATCATGCGTTCCCGCGCGGGCATCGCCGACCCCAACCGCCCCATCGGCAGTTTTCTCTTCCTCGGGCCTACGGGCGTGGGCAAGACGGAACTTGCCAAGACCTTGGCGGAATGTCTTTTCGACGACGAGCGCAACATGATCCGTATCGACATGAGCGAGTACATGGAAAAATTTGCCGTTTCGCGGCTCATTGGCGCGCCCCCGGGATATGTTGGATTCGAAGACGGCGGTCAGCTGACCGAAGCGGTGCGGCGCAAACCCTATTCCGTGGTGCTCTTCGATGAAATCGAAAAGGCGCACCCCGACGTGTTCAATATCCTGCTGCAGGTGCTCGACGACGGGCGTATCACCGATTCGCAGGGACGCACGGTGGATTTTAAGAATACCATCATCATTCTCACGTCCAACCTCGGCTCTTCCGTCATTTTAGACGGTATCGTCAACGGCGAGATTTCCCAGAACGCGAAAAACGAAGTCAATAAACTTTTGAAAACGCATTTTCGTCCGGAATTTCTCAACAGGCTCGACGAGATCGTGCTCTATAAGCCGCTCGACAAAAAGGAGATCGGTTCCATCGTCGATTTGATGCTCAAGTCTTTGGAAAAACGGCTTACCGACAAACAGCTGAAACTCGAAGTTACCGATAAGGCGAAAGACTATATCGTGGAAAACGGCTACGACCCCGTATACGGCGCCCGCCCGCTCAAACGGTTTATCCAGCATAACGTGGAAACGCTCATCGCGCGGCACATCATCGGCGGCGAATATCTGCCGAATACCGTCGTCAAGGTAGACGCGAACGAAAACGGCCTTTTCGTTTCGTAAAGACGGGAGTGCGTTTCGGCGCTCAGCATTAAAGAGGCGCGTTTCGTAGCAGTGCGGTAAATAACCGTATGGATAAAAAGCGCATTGCCGCCGCGGAATTTCCGCGGCGGCTTTTTTTGATAAAACGCCGTCCTTTTTTTCTCAAAGATACGCGTGCGGAATTTATTTTTTTGCTTGCTAAATGTCGAAATCTATTATATAATAAAATAAACCTATGGACAAAGTGGATTTGACCGTGAGCGCGGCGTCCGGTGTGGAGGCGGTGACCAAACGGGAACTGAAAAGACTCGGCTTTGCGGAGCCGAAAGCCGAACGCGGGCTGATGACGGTGGAAGGAAGTCTTTACGACGTCGCGCGGCTCAATGTGTTTCTGCGCACGGCGGACCGCGTGTATTTCGACGTCGCCCGCTTTGAGGCGAAGACCTTCGATGAGCTTTACGACGGTGCGGCGCGGGTGCCGTGGGAAAATTTCTGCCGCAAGGATACCTGCGTGGCGGTCAACGGCAAGAGCGTGAAAAGCCGTCTTTTCGCCCTCTCCGCTTGTCAGAAAATTTTAAAAAAAGCGATTGCGGCGCGGATTTGCGAAAAATACGGGCTGCGCGCCCTGCCCGAAAGCGGGGCAAAACTCGCGGTCGTTTTCGATATTTACTGCGATACGGTATGTCTTCGCATCGACACCACGGGCACGGGATTGCATAAAAGGGGGTACCGCGATTTGGTCGGCGTCGCGCCGATAAGGGAAAACCTCGCCGCGGCTATGGTGCTTTTAAGCGATTACCGAGGGGAAAAGCCCTTTTTAGACCCCTTTTGCGGTTCGGGGACCATCGCGGTGGAGGCGGCGCTCATCGCCCTTTCCGTCGCGCCGGGACTGCAGAGGAACTTCGCCTTCGAAAACTTCGCCTTTCTTCCGCAGGACGCGCTTTCCCGCGCGAAAGAAGAGGCGCACGAAAGGGAACGGCGGGATTTAAAGACGGAAATTTACGCCTCCGACATCGACGGGGAGGCGATTTCGATAGCGAAGCGGCATGCGCGGCGTGCAGGCGTTGCGGACAGGATACGCTTTGAAGTAAAGGACGTGCGCGACGTTTCGGTGTCCTTAAAAAACGGCACCGTCGTCACCAACCCGCCGTACGGCGACAGGGTGCTCACCGAGCGGGGCGCGCGGGAAATTTACAAGGCGATGGGCGCGCTTTATAAAAGGCTGGATAACTGGTCGCTTTTCGCCATCACCGAAGACAAGGCTTTTGAAAAGGCGTTCGGCAAAAAGGCGGATAAAAACAGAAAATTATACAATTCCGACAAGGAATGTAAATTTTACGAATATTTCGGTAAAAGGGAGATCGACTATGGACGGAAAGATTCTGACTGAAAAACTCGTCGCTTATGCGGAAGAATTTCTGCATCTCGAAAAGCTTGACGAAATTTACACCCGAAACCTGCTTTTGCGGGAATTCAAACTCAAAGAACCCGCTGAAGATGCGGTGGACGTTTCCGACGTAAAGAAGATGAGCGTGCCCGACGAGCTGGTCGCCGCGGTGGAAAGCTACGCGCGGGAAAACGGGCTTTGCGCGGAGGGAGAGGAAAACCTCTACAGCACGTATATTTTCGGTATACTCACGCCGAAACCGTCGGAAGTCAACCGCGAATTTTACCGCCTGCGCGCGGAAAAAGGCGTGGAGGCGGCTTGCGCGTATTTCTATGAAATGTGCATCAAAAACAATTACATACAAAAGACCGCCATCGACAGGAACCTGAAATGGGAATATAAGGACGGCGACAACATTTTAGAAATCACCATCAACCTTTCCAAGCCCGAAAAGGACAATAAGGAAATCGCTAAACTTCTCACGGTGAAAAAGACCGATAAACCCAAGTATCCCAAGTGCCTGCTGTGCAAGGAAAACGAAGGCTTCGAAGGCAGTCTTTCCCACCCGGCGCGGGAAAATATCCGCACCGTAAAGCTCGACCTTGCAGGGGAGGATTGGTTCGTGCAATATTCGCCTTACGCCTATTATGACGAGCACTGCATCGCCATTTCCTACAATCACGTGCCGATGAACGTCAATGCGAAGACGGTGAGAAAGCTCGCCGATTTCGTCGACGTGTTCCCGAATTACATGATCGGTTCCAACGCGTCGCTGCCCATCGTCGGCGGTTCGATTCTGAATCACGAACATTTTCAGGGCGGCGTGCATTTAATGCCTATGCACAAGGCGAAGGTCAAATACCCGATGAAGAGCGCGAAATATCCGTCCGTGAAGGTCGGTATCCTCGACTGGTACAACAGCGTGGTTCGCATGCAGTCGGCGGACCGCGAAAGCGTCATCGCCCTCGCGGGTGAGATCGTGGAGGCATGGAAAGGCTATTCCGACGCGGAAAACGAGATTATCGCGTTCACGGGCGAAACCCCGCATAACGCGTCCTCGCCCATCGTGAGAATGGTGGACGGCGAATACAGCATCGATTTGATTTTGCGCAACAACCGTACCGACGAACGCTATCCCGACGGCATATTCCACGCGCACCCTGAACATCATAACATCAAAAAGGAAGGTATCGGACTCATCGAGGCGATGGGACTGTTCATTCTTCCCGGCAGGCTGAAAAAGCAGCTCAAGATGATTGCGGACATTCTCTGCGGCAACGAGGCGTACGACGAAAAGGCGCTTTCCGATCCCGAAAACTATCTCTACGTACACCGCAACATGATAAAAACTTTGAAAGCGGAATTCAAGGGCGGCGACTTCGACGCGGCGCACGCCGCGGTCGTCGATTACGTCAACAAGACGTGCAGGAGCATACTCGACAATACCGCGGTATTTAAAAAAGACGAAAAAGGCGTCAGGGGATTCAAAAACTTCCTGGCGAGCATAAATATAACGGAGGGTTAACATGAAAAACATTTTAGTAACGGGCGGCGCGGGATATATCGGCTCGCATACGCTCATCGAACTCATCAAAAACGATTACAATCCCATCGTCGTGGACAATCTTTCCAACAGTAAGCTGGAAGCCGTGCGGCGCGTGGAGAAGATTACGGGCAAAAAGCTGACTTTCATCAAAGCGGACCTCCTCGATAAGGAAGCGCTCGTGAAGATTTTCACCGATTACAAATTTGAATCGGTCATCAATTTCGCAGGGTTTAAGGCGGTCGGCGAATCGGTCGCAAAGCCGCTCGAATACTATAACAACAACCTGACGGGCATGCTCAACCTTCTGTTCGTCATGCGCGATTTCAACGTCAAGAACGTCGTTTTCAGTTCGTCGGCAACGGTGTACGGCGACCCCGAGGAAGTGCCCATCAAGGAGAGCGCGAAGACGGGCGGCACCACCAACCCGTACGGCAGCAGCAAGCTCTTTATTGAGTATTTCCTTAAAGACCTTTATAAGGCGGATAACAGCTTCAATATCGCTATTTTGCGTTATTTCAACCCTGTCGGTGCGCATGAATCGGGACTCATCGGGGAAGACCCGCGCGGCATTCCCAACAATCTCTGCCCGTATATTTCCAAGGTCGCCATCGGCGAACTGCCGAAACTGCGCGTTTTCGGCGATGACTACGATACGCCCGACGGAACGGGCGTGCGCGATTATATCCACGTGGTGGACCTCGCGCGTGCGCACGTGCTCGCCATCAAAAAGTTGGAAACGAAACCAGGGCTCATCATCGCCAACATCGGAACGGGCGTCGGCTACAGTGTGCTCGATATGGTCAAGGCGTTTTCCAAAGCCGTCGGTCACGATATCCCTTACGAAATCGTCGCCCGCCGTCCGGGGGACATCGCCGCGTGCTATGCCGACCCGTCCTATGCTTACGAGCTGCTGGGATTCAAGGCGGAAAAGAACCTCGACGATATGTGCCGCGACAGCTGGAACTGGCAGCAGAAAAACCCGCACGGTTACGAAGAATAAAAACGATAAATATTGCATTATTCAACAAAAAGCCGCTTTTTTAAAAGCGGCTTTTTCTTTATTTTTGTAAAATGTGCCGATTTTTGCGTCTATAAAATTGCAAAAAACAAGCAAAAGTGTTAAAATAAAGAAAAAACGAGGTAAAATCATGAACTTCGGATACGTCAAAGCGTGCGCCGCCACGCCGAAAGTGCGGGTCGCGGACGTGGACTTCAATAAACTCAGTATTTTAAGGTCGATCAGCGAGGCGCGGGAAAACGGCGCGGCGCTTTTGGTATTGCCCGAGCTTTGCCTTACGGGATATACCTGCGGCGATCTGTTTTACAGCGACGTGCTCTTGAACGGCGCGCGCCGCGCGCTGAGCGAGATTGCCGCCGCCACCAAGGAAAGCGATTTGCTCTTCTTCGTGGGGCTGCCGCTCAAAAAGGACGGTCTTATCTATAACTGCGCCGCCGCGCTCAACCGCGGCAAGGTGCTGGCGTTTGTGCCGAAAACGTATATCCCGAACTACTGGGAGTTTTACGAAAAACGGTATTTTGCCGAATGTCCCGCGGAAAACGGTTTTGCTTTCTTCGACGGCGAGGAAGTGCCCTTCGGTAAAAAAATCGTTTTTCAGGCTAAGGGATTTGAAAATTTCACCGTTTCGGCGGAAATCTGCGAAGACCTGTGGGCGGTAACGCCGCCCTCCGCGCAGCACGCGTTGGCGGGGGCGAATATCGTCGTCAATCTTTCCTGCAGCGACGAAACGGTCGGCAAGTCGGAATACCGCCGCAGCCTCGTTTCTTCCCATTCGGCGAAAATCGTGGCGGGGTACGTTTATGCCGACAGCGGCGACGGCGAATCGAGCACCGACATGGTGTTCGCGGGGGATAACCTCATCGCGGAAAACGGCAAAATCCTGCAATCGGGCGAGCTTTTTCACAACGGCGCCGTCTATGCGCAGATCGACGTCGATTATATCGCTTACGAGCGGAGCCGCCTTTTCAACCACGGCTATGCGCCGACGGAAGGCTATGCGAAAATTCCGTTTTCCTATGACGACAGCATCGCCGTGCTCACGCGCACCTATCCGAAAACGCCCTTTGTTCCGACCGATAAAAACGAACTTTCTTCCCGTGCGGAACTCATTTTGACGATGCAGGCGGCGGGACTTAAAAAGCGTATCGAGCACGTTCGCGCGAAGACGGTGGTCATCGGGCTTTCGGGCGGGTTGGACAGCACGCTCGCTTTGCTCGTCGCCGTGCGGGCGATGAAGGCGTGCGGACGGGAAAACAAGGATATTTTAGGCATTACCATGCCGTGTTTCGGCACGACTTCCCGCACCCTCGACAACACCGTCAAACTCGCGCGCGCCCTCAAAATTACCTTGAAAAAAATCAACATCTCCAAAGCGGTGGAGCGGCATCTCAAAGACATCTCGCACCCCCTCGATTTATACGACGCGGCTTATGAGAACGCGCAGGCGCGCGAACGCACGCAGGTCATCATGGACGTGGCGAACTCTACGGGCGGGCTGGTGGTCGGCACGGGGGACCTTTCGGAACTCGCCCTCGGCTGGGCGACGTACAACGGCGATCACATGTCGATGTACGGCGTCAACGCCTCGGTGCCGAAGACGCTGGTGCGCTATCTCGTGGAATATACAGCCTCGGTTTCGCCTTCAAAACTGAAAACGGTGCTTTTGAATATCCTCGCAACGCCCGTCAGCCCCGAGCTTTTGCCCGCGGAAAACGGGGAGATATCGCAAAAGACGGAGGAGCTGGTCGGGCCGTATATCCTGCACGATTTCTTCCTTTATTATCTGTTGCGGGCGGGTTTTACGCCGCGCAAGGTGTATGCCGTCGCCGTCAAGACCTTTAACGGCGATTTCGCGCCGAAAACCATTTATAAATGGCTGGAAACCTTTATCCGTCGGTTTTTCTCGCAGCAGTTCAAGCGTTCCTGCCTGCCCGACGGCGTGAAGATCGGCTCGGTATCCTTATCTCCGCGCGGCGACTGGCGCATGCCCAGCGACGCGCAGGTGGCGCTGTGGCTCAAAGAGCTCGAAGAAATCAAAGATTCGGTAAAATAACATGAAAGAGAGAAATTATATCAGGGCGACGGTCAGCGAAAAGTGCGAAAGAAGTCTGGAAATCGGACATCCGTGGGTGTATGCGGAGGAGATTTCTTCCCTCAGCGGCGATTACGAAAACGGCGACCTCGTCGATGTCGTCGGCAAGAAGGGTAAATTTCTCGGCACGGGGTTCATCAACGACCATTCCAAAATCCGCATACGCATCATTTCCCGCAATGCCAACGATTTGTTTGACGAAGCTTTTTACCGACGCAGGATAGAATACGCGTGGCAGTACCGCAAGACGGTGCTTTGCGGCGACGTGAACGCCTGCCGCGTCATCTTCGGGGAGGCGGACATGTTCCCGGGGCTCACCGTCGATAAATTCGGTAGCGTGCTGGTGGCGCAGGTGCTGTCTTTGGGTATCGATAAGATAAAGGGAATGCTTTTTAAGTTGCTCGTCGAAGTCCTCGAAGCCGACGGCTACCCGATAGAGGGTGTTTACGAACGCAACGACGTATCCATTCGCCGCCTCGAGGGGTTGGAAGAATACACGGGATATTATCCGCTGGAAGAAAAGAATCCCACTTCGACGAAAGCGTACATCGAGGAAAACGGCATCAAATACGCCGTCGACTTCGTCAACGGGCAAAAGACGGGGTTTTTCCTCGACCAGCGTTTCAACCGTCTGCGTGTGGCAAAACTCGCAAAGGATAAAGAGGTGCTCGATTGTTTTACGCACACGGGTTCCTTCGCTCTGAACGCGGCAAAGGGCGGCGCAAAGAGCGTGCTCGCCGCGGATATTTCCGAAACGGCTGTCGAGACCGCGCGGGAAAATGCCGCGCTCAACGGTCTCGAAAATAAGATTTCCTTTGAAGTCGTCGATATATTCGAACTGTTGCCGCGGCTGGAGGAGGAAAGAAAAAAATTCGACCTCGTCGTGCTCGACCCGCCGGCGTTCACAAAGTCGCGAAAGACGGTGGACTCCGCCATGCGCGGCTACAAGGAGATAAATTACCGCGGTATGCGGCTCGTCAGGCGCGGGGGATATTTCGCCACGTGTTCCTGCTCGCATTTCGCTACGGAAGAACTTTTCGTCAAAATGCTCAAAGACGCCGCGCGGCAGGCGGGCGTGCAGCTCAGGCAAATCGAAAGCGCGCAGCAATCGCCCGATCACCCCATATTATGGAACGTGCCCGAAACCGACTATCTGAAATTTTTTACCTTTCAAATCGTTTGATCGTCGCTTTCGCCGAAAAGGCTTTTTGCAAAAAACATTATTTTATATAAAATGTCTTTCTTTCCGCCGCGAAAATCGCGGCGGAAAAATTTTTTTAAATTTTTATAAAAAACCTTGACAAATAAAAAATATATGCTATAATAATAGTAATCATTACTGATAAGGAGTTTTCGAGATGGCAAATGCACGTACTGCTTTGCGGCGTTCCTACCCGAGGGACGTGGTGGTGCAGGTGTTAAACGAATCGTACGATCACCCGACTGCGTACACCGTTTACGAGCGCGCGCGGAAAATCAAGCCGGACATCAGCCGCGGCACGGTTTACCGCAATCTGAAACTTCTTACCGAAAGCAGCGAGGCGTTGCTTTTGGAAACGGGCGGGGAGTTTGCGCATTATGACGGGCATACGGAAGAGCATTCGCACTTCGTGTGCAAGAATTGCGGGGAGATAACGGATATCTTTGCCAAAACTTCCGTGCCGAAGGAAATTTCCGAAATGGGATTGGTTGTGACCGAAGAAAAATGTATTTACTACGGTTACTGCAATAAATGTAAAGAAAAAATCGATAAAAAGGAGAAAAAATTATGAAAAAGTTTGTTTGTTCGGTATGTGGTTACGTTCACGAGGGAGACAGCGCTCCCGATTTTTGCCCCGTCTGCAAGGCGCCTAAGGAAAAGTTCACGGAACAGGTCGGCATGACTTGGGCTGCGGAACACGTCGTCGGCGTCGCGTCGGACGTAGCGGAAGACATCAAAAACGATCTCCGCATGAATTTTAACGGCGAATGCACGGAAGTGGGTATGTATCTCGCGATGAGCCGCGTGGCGTTTCGCGAAGGCTATCCCGAAATCGGGCTGTATTATGAAAAAGCGGCTTACGAAGAGGCTGAACACGCCGCGAAGTTTGCTGAACTTCTGGGCGAAGTCGTTACCCCGTCCACGAAGAAGAACCTCGAACTCAGAGTAGCTGCGGAAAACGGCGCTACGGCGGGCAAAGCCGATTTGGCAAAGCGTGCTAAGGCTGCAAATCTCGACGCTATTCACGACACCGTGCACGAAATGGCGCGCGACGAAGCCCGCCACGGCAAGGCGTTTGAAGGTCTGCTGAACAGATATTTCAATAAATAAATCCAAAACGTAAAAAAGCGGCGCAATCGCGCCGCTTTTTTGTTTGTCAAAACAAAATGCTCATTTTCGGTGGTTCTTTGCGGGGCGCGGTTTTTCAAAAAACGCGCCCCGCCGTTCGTTTGCAAAATCGCTTTTTTCGTGATACAATAAAATTATGGATAAAAGGTTTGAAATCGACGTAGACGGTATTCATATAGAGGGCGAGCGCAAACGCGTGAAAAACCTGCATTTGCGCATCAGTGCCGAAGGAAAAGTGAAACTTTCCGCGCCGCTTTACGTTTCCGATGCGGAAATCGGAAAGTTCGTGCTGGAAAAACTCGCGTGGCTGAAAAAACATCTCGAAAACGCAAAGACGGAGTCGTTTTGGAAGTACGATCAAGGCGGATATGCGCGTATTTTTGCGCACAAATATAAAATCGTTTACGATGCGCCGAAAAACGGCGTTTTCGGCGATACGCTGTTTTTAAAAACGCCTTACGACGAGCGGGAGACGGCGCTCAAAGCGCAGCTGAAAAAGATATTGAAAAAGAAAATAGAAGAACGGTTGCCTTTCTGGGAGGAAAAAACCGACTTGCGCGCGTCTTCCTACGTGATACGGGACATGACTTCCCGTTGGGGCACCTGCAATGTCAAAACACGCCGCATCTGCGTCAATTTGCAACTCGTGAAAAAACGGGAGGAATGCCTCGATTATATCCTGGTGCACGAGCTCGGTCACATACGCAACCGTTTTCACGACAAGCGTTTTTACAATTATATGAGTTACAATTTTCCCGATTATAAGCGGGTGAAAAAACTGCTTTCCGAACCTTGAACAAGCGCTGTAACAATTTTCGCGGCCGCCAACATACAATGAAACGATGACAGATATGCAATACATAAGAAAAGGAGGATTTTTTATGTCATGGAATTGTTGTAATAACGGCGAACGTTCGCGGTGCGGCAGGGATGTAGTCATCGTTCCCACGCCGGTCATCGGTCCGATGGGACCCCGCGGATTCACCGGTCCTACGGGTGCCACGGGCGCTACCGGTGCCACGGGTGCCACGGGTGCTCAAGGTCCTGTCGGCGCTACCGGCGCGCAGGGTATCCAGGGTATTCAGGGCTTGATCGGTCCTACGGGCGCCACGGGTGCTACCGGCGCAACGGGACCCACTGGCGCGCAGGGCATTCAAGGTATTCAAGGTTTGACGGGTGCGCAGGGCGCAACGGGTGCCACAGGCGCTACCGGCGCAACGGGACCCACGGGGCCTGAGGGCGCGCAAGGCGTTCAGGGTATCCAGGGTTTGACGGGCGCGCAGGGCGCAACGGGTCCGACCGGTCCGACGGGCACCGCTGACGCGCTCACCGCAGGCAATGCTTCGGAATCGGTCGGTAACAATACTCAATTTACTCTTACGCAGCTTGCGGCGTCGCCGGCTACCACGATGTCGGTATCTTCCAACAATATCGACGCGCCTGCCGGTACGTATCTTTTGATTTATGCGTTCAGCGGCACTTCGCAGAGTGCAGGAGAAATCGAGGTTCAGCTTCGCGATGATACCACCGAAATTCCCGATTCTGGTAGCACGGCTTATAGTGGCACATCGCAGAGCGCGAGCGGCGGTAACTCCGTAGTTTATACGGCAGGAGTTCCCGCAAAATTCAACTTGTACAACACGTCTGCCAACACGGTCGACTTTACGGACGTAACGCTCACCGCTTTACGGCTCGTTTAACAAAAAAAGAACCCGATTTCGGGTTCTTTTTTTGTTATGTGCATTGTAAAAGTTATTTATCGAGTTTAAATTTTATAGGTGTTTTTCCCGTGATTTTTTTAAACTGTACGGAAAAATGTGCGGGCGAATTAAAGCCGCAGTTTAGTGCGGTGTCGGTCACGGAAAAACCTTGAGAAAGCATTTTTTGAGCCTGGTCTACGCGATAACGTATCAGGTATTCGACGGGCGACATCGAAGTGTATTTTGTAAATATCACGCAAAGATAGCTTCTGCCGATGCCGACATAGTCTGCGATCTGCTGCACGGTAATATCTTCGTTGAATCTGTTTTTAATAAACTGAATGGCGGCGTCGGCGTATTCCACGGCGACGCTTTTTAATTTTTGCAGATTGTCTTCGTTTTTTGAAAGCAAAAACGCGATCAGTTCGTAGGCTTTTCCCGTCGCGGAAAGGTGGTCGGCAAAAGTGTTTTGAGAAAGATGCGCTTCGATACTTTCGTAATATCGGGTGATGGCGTTGTCGCCGTAATGAATGACGGGCGTCCGTTCGGAAAGTCCCGTGCGTTCGATGAGCGTTTTTGCCGAAGCACCGTCCATTCCCAGCCAAAAATATGTGTACGGATCGGTCGGATCTGCCGCGTAGGAAAGCAAAACGTTTTTCGGCAGATAGAACATGTCGCCGTGTTTTACGGTGTGTTTTTTACCGCAAATTTCGTAAAACCCTTTGCCGCTGAGAACGTATTGCAAAACATGTTCGGTCTTAAAGTACGGTCCCTGCTTATGTTGAGGGTCTACGTCCTGAAAACCGAAATTTATGATATCAAAGGTAATATCGCTTATCGGAAAATATTTGTTTCCCGGTTTGATGAATCTGTCGGACATAATTTGTTAACAAAACCTAAAATTTTTTATACATTACTTATTGTAGCATAATATTTATAATGTTACAATAAAAATACAAAAAAATAAATTCAGGAGTTGTAAATTATGTTCAAAGTAACTTTTATGGGCGCAGGCAGTACCGTTTTTGCAAAAAATGTCCTCGGCGATTGTATTCTGACGCCGTCGCTCGGTGAATTTGACATCGCTCTTTTCGATATCGACAAAGAACGTTTGGAAGATTCCCACCTGATGTTAGAGAACATAAACAAAAAGTATAACGGCAAGGCGAGCATAAAAGCTTATACCGACAGGCTCGAAGCGCTCCGTGGCGCGGACGTCGTCATCAACGCGATTCAGGTTGGCGGTTACGAGCCTTGCACCGTTACCGATTTTGAAGTGCCGAAAAAATACGGGCTTCGCCAGACGATTGCCGATACGCTCGGCATCGGCGGCATTTTCCGTGCGCTTCGCACAATCCCCGTGCTGGAAGATTTTGCGGACGATATTCATAAAGTATGCCCGAATGCGCTCTTTTTGAACTATACGAATCCGATGTGTATGCTTACGGGTTATATGCTCAAATACCTTAATCTTCGCGCCGTCGGTCTTTGCCACAGCGTGCAGGTCTGCACGAAAGGTTTGCTGGAATCGCTCGGCATGGAAGAATATATCGGCAAATGCAAGTGGGAAATTGCGGGTATCAATCACCAGGCGTGGCTTTTGAAAATCGAAGATATGAACGGGAAAGATTTGTATCCCGAAATTAAAAAACGCTCTTTAAGCGGAGACTATGCCGAGAAAATGGCGTGGGATTTGGTGCGGCACGATATGATGCACCGTTTCGGCTATTATAACACCGAATCGAGCGAGCATACGGCGGAATACAACCCGTATTATATCAAAGCGCGCTATCCCGAACTCATCGAGCGCTTCAAAATTCCCCTCGACGAATATCCGAGGAGATGCGTCAATCAGATCGCTGGCTGGAAAGAACTGCGAGAAAAGGTCACTTCGCACACCGTGGAACATGTCGTCAGTAAGGAATTCGGTATGCCCATCATCAACGCATATATCAACGATTCTGCTTACAGAATTCACGGCAATGTGCTGAACAAAGGTTTGATAACCAACCTGCCGCAGGACGCTTGCGTGGAAGTGCCGTGCCTTATCGACTCGAACGGCGTCAACCCGTGTTATGTCGGCGCGCTGCCGGAACAGTGCGCGGCGCTGAACAGAACCAACATCAACGTGCAGAACATGACCATCGAGGCGGCGCGTCGGCGCAAGAAAGAGATGGTTTACATGGCGGCTTATCTCGACCCGCATACCGCTGCGGAACTTTCGCTCGACGATATCAAAAGCCTTTGCGACGATTTGTTTGAAGCACATAAAGACTGGCTTCCGAAATACGAATGATTTTTTCGCTCGAGTAAAAAATCAAGGACTTATTCGGAAAGATTTTAAATCGATAAGAATTTTTGAAAGGTTTCGGCGTTTTGCGCCGAAACCTTTTTGCAGCTTTTTTCTTGTCATAAAAGACGGGTTAATTTTTAGCGGCATTTTCCTTGCCAACTTGCGGAAGCGTTGGTATAATAATAAGCGAGGAGAAAAAATATGACGGACTTACACATGCACACTTTTTTTTCGCATGACGGAAGAGAAAGTGCGGAAAATTATGTAATAAGAGCAATCGAAACGGGTAAAAAACGCATCGGGTTCAGCGAGCATTACGATTACGACTGTTTCGTGAACGGCGACGGCACTTCGCTTTGCTCACTTTCGGATTATCGGCGGGAAATCGAAAGGCTCAAGGAAAAATATGCGGGAAAAATCGAAATACTTTTCGGTATAGAATTCGGATACGACGAAAAAGCCGTAGAGCATTATCGCAAGCTTATTTCGGATTATAATTTTGATTACGTCATCAACAGCGTGCACCTCGTGGGAAAGCGCGATTGTTATTTCAACGAATATTGTCAAAGCCGTACAAAGCGGCAAGCTTATACGATGTATCTTGAAAAAGTGTTGGAAAGCGTGCGCGTCGACTATCCTTATCAAATCGTAGGGCACATCGGTTATCCCGTACGCTATGCGCCGTTTGAAGATAAAAAAATGCCTTATGAAGAATATGCAGACCTTTTCGATGAGATTTTAAAAGAAATTATCAGCCGCGGCGTCTTTTTGGAATTGAACACATCGACAAAGGGCGTTACGGAATTTTTGCCCGATAAAGACGTCGTAAAGCGCTATATCGAACTCGGCGGAAAAAAATTTACGTACGGGAGCGACGCGCACGACTTGAAAAGGTTTTACGAAAAGGAAGAAAACGTTAAAACGTTTTTGAAAGAAAGGGGAATGAAGGGGACGTATTTTATAAACGGAAAAGCTTGTAAAGAAGAATTTTGAAAAACACGGGAACGCGAATGCGTTCTCGTGTTTTTTTGTAAAAACGGAGCAAAATACCGAATTGCAAAGTTTTTCAAATGATAAACTGTTCATCTGAGGCATTATTTTGTGTCAAGCGATAAATTTTAGCGTAAAAACCGCGTTTATAAACTAAAGTAAATTATTTTACTAAAGTAATATAATTTACAATAGTGGATATAAAAACGTAAAAATTGAACAAATGCGCATAAAAACATGTAAAAAGGTGCAGATTTTCAAGATTTTAAAATTGACGGCAACGGCAGACGTTTATGCAACGAAATTTGAGCGGCGAAAAATATTCCCTCTCAGCGCGTTGAAACGGAATTTTAAAAACGCAAAATTTCTTTTTGCGAGAGTAAAAAAATCTCAAAAAAACCATTAAAACGCTTTACTTCTTTACTGTGATAAAGTATAATAGAAGTATAAAAAACAAAAAAGGAAAGAGCGATCATGGAAAAGAGAGATCTGACGGAGCGCATCGATGAACTTTACGAAATCATACTTCGGCTGAAGACAAAGGAAGATTGCGCTCAGCTTTTCGCAGACCTTTGCACATATACGGAAATCGAGCAGATGGCGCAGCGCGCTTTTGCCGCAAAACTCTTTTTGGAGGGTTATACATACAACGCCATCATCGGGGAAACGGAATTGAGTTCCACCACGCTCAGCCGCGTGTCGCGCTGTATCAATCACGGCAGCGGCGGCTATAAGAATTTTATCGTGCTCGATAAAAAGGGAGATTAGTTTTATGCGCAGCGACGTATCGAATAAAAACTTAATTGCAAACGCCTCGCGGTGCGATTTGACAAAACTGCGCGCGGAAGAGCGCATTGCCGCCGAGCTTTCCTGTCTATATACTGACCGCGGCTATAAAGAATACAAGATGAGCGCCTTTGAAGAATATTCCACATATATGGACAATATGGATTTTCTTATTAGCCGCAACATCATCACTTTCAGCGGCGCGGACGGCAGGCTGATGGCGCTGCGTCCCGACGTTACGCTTTCCGTTTTGAAAAATGCGAAAGTGGCGGAAGGGAAGAGCGAAAAACTGTTTTATAACGAAAAAGTTTACCGCCAAGAGCGCGGCAGCAAAACGTTTAAAGAAGTTTCGCAAATCGGCGTGGAAGTTATCGGGGACGTCGATAAGACGACGGAGGCGGAAATAGCCGTTTTGATATTGAAGACGCTTGCACGCGTGAGCGAAAACTATGTGCTCGACTTGTCGCACATGGGGTTCGTTAACGGGCTTTTGAGCGATTTTTGCCTGAATGCGGAGCAAAAAAGCGCATTTTTCGAATATCTGAAAGGCAAAAACGTGCATGATTTCATGAAATATGCCGAAGAAATCGGATTGGAGAAGGAAAAGGCAGAGCGTTTTAAGGCGGTAGCGGAGCTGGACGGCTCGCCCGACGAAGCGCTCGAGCGTGCGGAAAAGCTCTGCGTCAACGCGGAAATGGAAAGCGCGGTGCGGGAGCTGAAGTCGCTTGTATTCGTTCTCAAAAAGCTCGGATATGCCGACCGTGTCAACATCGATTTTTCCGTAGCCAACGCCGCGGACTATTATAACGGCATCACGTTCGGCGGGTACGTCGAAGGCGTTCCGAAAGCGGTTTTAAGCGGCGGAAGATACGATCTGCTCGCCGAAAAATTCGGCAAAAAAGCGGGGGCTATCGGTTTTGCACTCTATCTCGGCGAGGCATGCGCATACTTAAAGGAAAATATAGATAAAACGGATATTTTACTCATTTGCGATGAGGAAAACGTCGCGGAGGCGCTGCTGCGTGCGGAAGAGCTAAACGCGGCGGGCAAGAGCGTCAAGCTGGTCAAGAGCGCGGAAGGCGAGGAATACAAGGAGGCTGAGTATATAAAATGATTAACATTGCGTTGCCGAAAGGCAGACTCGGCGAAAAAGTTTACGCGAAATTGAGCAATGCGGGTTACGCCTGCGACGAATATTCTCCCGAAATGCGCAAGCTCGTCTTTACCGACGAAAAGCGCGGCGTCAGTTACTTTTGGGTCAAGCCTTCGGACGTGGCGAAATACGTAGAACTCGGCGCGGCGGACGTCGGCGTGGCGGGCAAAGATATTCTGGTGGAAAACGAACCCGACGTTTACGAACTACTCGATTTAAACATGGGCAAATGCCGTATGTGCGTCGCGGCGAAGAATGATTATAAGGAAGATATGTTCCGCCCGATCAAGGTTGCGACAAAATTCGTGCATACGGCGCAGGACTATTACGCGCAGAAGGGCAGGGACGTGGAGATCATCAAACTGAACGGCTCCATCGAGCTCGCTCCCATTTTGGGGATTTCCGACGTCATCGTCGACATCGTGGAAACGGGCACTACTTTAAAGGAAAACAATTTAAAAATATACGAAAACATCTATCCCATCAGCACGCGGCTCATCGTCAACAAGTCGTCATATAAATTCAAAAACGCAGAAATCCGCGCGCTGGCGGAAAAATTGAAGGAGCAGGAATGATACGGCCGATAAAATACAGCGAATCGCTGAAAGAAAATATCCTTTTCCGCAGGCAGAGCGATATGTCCTTTGCCGAGGAGAGCGTGAAAAAAATCCTCGAAGAGGTGAAAAGCGGCGGCGACGCCGCGCTTTTGGAGCTGACGGAAAAATTCGACGGCGTGAAACTTTCCGCGCTGAAAGTGAGCGAGGAAGAGCTCAACGCGGCGTATTGTTCGGTGGACGAAGAATATCTCCGCATTCTGATAGCGTCGGCAAAAAACATCGCGCGTTTTCACGAACAGCAATACCCCAAAGGCTTTCAAATTAAAGAAAACGGTATTGTTTTGGGGCAGAAGTTCACGCCCGTCGCCTGCGCGGGGATATACGTTCCCGGCGGCACTGCGGCATACCCGTCCACCGTGTTGATGAACGCCGTTCCCGCAAAGGTCGCGGGTGTGAAAAAAGTCGTCATGGTCACGCCTCCCGACAAAAAGGGCGGGGTCAAGGCGGAAGTGCTCGCCGCGGCGAAGATAGCGGGGGTGGACGAAATCTATAAAGTGGGCGGTGCGCAGGCGATAGCCGCGCTCGCTTACGGCACGCAAAGCATACCGAAAGCTGATAAAATCACGGGGCCTGGCAATATTTACGTCGCCACGGCAAAGCGGCTCGTTTACGGTCTTTGCGGTATCGATATGGTCGCGGGGCCGAGCGAAATCCTCGTCATTGCGGATAAATTCGCTAAGGCGAAAAACGTCGCCGCTGATATGCTTTCTCAGGCGGAGCACGATAAACTCGCCACCGCCGTTTTAATTACCGACGATCTTGCGCTTGCGGAGGCGGTTTCCGCCGAGTTGGAAAAACAGCTCGAAACCCTTCCGCGCAAGGAGATAGCGCGCGCGTCGCTGGAAAACAACGGCAAAATCATCGTCGTGGAGTCGTTAAAAGATGCGGCGGCGCTTTCCGATTTCCTCGCGCCCGAACATTTGGAACTTTGCGTCGAAAAGCCGTTTGAATATATGAAAGACATTCACAACGCCGGCTCGGTGTTTCTCGGCTACGGTACGCCCGAGGCGGTGGGGGATTATTACGCGGGGGCGAACCACACCCTGCCTACGGGGGGAACGGCGCGCTTTGCGTCCGCCCTCGGGGTGCACGATTTCATGAAGTCCACGCAGTATATTTATTATGATGATTCGGCTTTGAAAGCCGCCGCGGCGGACATCGAACGGTTTGCCGAATCGGAAGGATTGAGCGCTCACGCGAGGAGCGTTGCGAAGAGGTGCGAAAAATGAGTCGGTATCTTGCAGCGGATTTGCAAAAGCTCGCCGCATACGTTCCCGGCGAACAGCCGCAGGACAAGCGGTATATCAAATTAAATACCAACGAAAACCCTTATTATCCGAGTGAGCGCGCCGTCAATGCAGTCACGGAAACGGAAGTGAAAAATCTTCGTCTTTATTCCGATCCCGACAGTAAAAAGCTGATTGCTGCGATTGCGGAAAATTTCGGCTTAAGCGAAAAAAACGTCGTCGTCGGCAACGGTTCGGACGAAATATTGGCGTTTTCTTTCCGCGCGTTCGGGCAAAACGGCGCGTGTTTTCCTGACGTTACGTACGGATTTTATAAGGTTTTTGCCGATATGTTCGGTGTGGAAAAGGAAATTCTGCCTTTGACTGCGGAATTTAAAATCAACGCGTCGGATTATTTTCATAAAGACAAGCTCGTCGTGATTGCGAACCCGAATGCGCAGACGGGCATCGTGCTACCCCTTTCTCAAATCGAAAAAATCGTAGAAAATAACCGAAACGGCGTGGTTCTCGTCGACGAGGCGTATGTCGATTTCGGCGGGGAGAGCGCGGCGGAACTTACGAAAAAACACGAAAATCTCGTCGTCGTGCAGACCTTTTCCAAATCGCGTTCCCTTGCGGGCGCGCGGGTCGGTTTTGCCGTGGCGAGCGAGGCGCTCATCGACGATTTGAACCGCGTGCGCAATTCCTTTAACCCCTACAACGTCAACCGCCTGAGCGCCCTCGTCGCGTGCGAGGCGATGAAGGATAAATCGTATTTTCAAGACAGCGTGAAAAAGGTCGTTGCCGTGCGGGAATTCGTCAAGCAAGAGCTGGAAAAACGCGGGTTTTTCGTGCTCGGGTCCTGCGCGAACTTCCTGATGGCGAAAAGCGATAAAATCGGCGGGGAAGAGCTGTATCTCGCCTTAAAGGAAAGCGGTGTTTTGGTGCGGCACTTCAAAGACGAGCGGATAAAAGACTTCGTGCGGGTGAGTATCGGCACGAAGGAAGATATGGAATTTTTCCTGCAAAAAACCGATGAAATATTGAGGAGGCGTTCATGAGAAAAGCCGAGATAAAAAGAAAGACAAACGAGACCGATATAGCGCTGAAACTCGATTTGGACGGCGGCGCAAAAGCGGTGGAGACCGATTGCGGTTTTTTTAACCACATGCTGGAACTTTTCGCCACGCACAGCGGATTCGGGTTCGAGGTGAAATGCAAAGGGGACTCTCAGGTGGACTTTCACCACACCGTAGAGGACGTGGGCATCGCTCTGGGACAGGCGTTTTTGAGCGCGGTCGGCGATAAGCGCGGTATCGCGCGGTATGCCGATATTATCCTGCCCATGGACGAAACGCTGATTTTGTGCGCCGTGGACGTAAGCGGCAGGGGATATCTCAATTTCGACGTGGAAATGCCCGCCGCAAAGGTGTTCGACGGCGACGAAAATGCGCAGTCTAAGTACGCGGGCGCGTTCGACAGCGAACTTGCGGAGGAATTTTTCATCGCGTTCGCGCGGGAGGCGAAAGTTACTCTGCATATCAAAAAGCTTTACGGCAAAAACACGCACCACATCATCGAGGGGATTTTCAAGGCGTTCGCGCGGGTGCTGAAAAAGGCTGTGAAAATCGAAGGGGACGAAATCCCGTCGAGTAAGGGGACGTTATGATCGGCATCATCGATTACGGCGTGGGGAACCTCTTTTCCTTAAAAAGTTCCCTGCGTTATTTGGGGTTGGAAAGCAAAATCGTTTCCGATAAAGCGGCGGCGGAAAACTGCGACAGGTTGATTTTGCCGGGCGTGGGCGCGTTCGGCGACGCTATGGAAAAGCTCCGCAAAACGGGGTTGGACGAAACCCTCGTCAAAGAGGCGGAAAAGGGAAAGCCGATTCTGGGGATATGCCTCGGTATGCAGATGCTCTTCGAGAAAAGTTACGAATACGGCGAGCATACGGGACTTGGTCTTGTCGGCGGCGAAGTATGTCCGCTTTCGGCGGACGTAAAGGGTCTGAAAATCCCGCACATGGGCTGGAACGATCTGCATTTTGAAAAGAACGACCCGCTTTTTAAGTACAATCGCGAGGGCGATTTCGTGTATTTCGTTCACTCTTTTTACGCAAAAAACTGTGAAAATTCTGTTACTGCGACGACCTTTTACGGTGTAAAGGTAACGGCGGCGGTCAGAAAAGACAACGTGTTCGGCACGCAGTTTCACCCCGAAAAGAGCGGGGAAACGGGACTGAAAATGCTTAGGGCGTTTGCGGAGGTAAAATGAAGATATTTCCTGCGATAGACATCATAGGCGGCGAAGTCGTGCGGCTTACGAAAGGGGATTACGATCAAGTCAAAAAGTACGCTCTTTCGGTGGAGGATGCGGCGAAAAGTTTTTATGCGGACGGCGCGCGGTGCGTACACATCGTCGACCTCGACGGCGCGAAAAGCGGCACGGCGGAGAACGCTGCTGCGGTGAAAAAAATCATTTCCGCGGCGCCGCTCTTTGCGGAAGTGGGCGGCGGGATACGCACCGAAAAGCAGATAGAAGAATACCTTTCCTGCGGGGCGGGGCGCGTTATCCTCGGCACCGTGGCGGTGAAAAACTTTCCCTTTGTGGAGGAGATGGCGAAAAAATATCCCGAAAAAATCGCCGTCGGCGTGGATGCGCTGAACTCCCGCGTGGCGGTGAGCGGCTGGCGGGAGGTGACGGACATCGATTCTGTGAGCTTTTGTAAAAAGGTGCGGGACTCGGGCGTGAAATACGTTATTTATACCGACATCGGCAAGGACGGCATGCTCGGCGGAACGAATCTGGAAATTTACCGCAAACTCGCAAAGATCGAAGGGCTTTTCATCACCGCGTCGGGCGGGATTACCTTTGCTGAAGAGATCAAAGAATTGAAAAAAACAGGCGTTTACGGCGCGATTTTGGGAAAGGCGATGTACGAAAACAAACTTTCCTTAAAAGACGCGGTAAAGGCGGCGGAGATGTGATATGCTGGCAAAAAGAATTATACCGTGCCTCGACGTGCGCAACGGCAAGGTTGTCAAGGGCACGAATTTCGAGGGCGTAAAGGACGTGGGCGATCCCGTCAAATACGCTGAATTTTACAACAAAAGCGGCGCCGACGAGCTGGTATTTTACGACATCACGGCGAGTTTCGAGGGGCGCAAGCTCTTCACCGACGTGCTCCGCCGAACAGCGGAACGGGTGTTTATCCCGCTCACCGTGGGCGGCGGTATCAACACGCTCGACGATTTCGACACCGTGCTCAAATGCGGCGCGGATAAGGTGAGCGTCAACAGCGGCGCGATCAAAGACCCGTCGCTCATCGCGGCGGCGGCGAAAAAGTACGGCGATCAATGCGTAGTGCTGTCCATGGACGTCAAGCGCGTCGACGGAAAATTTGAAATTTTCGCAAAAGGCGGCAGGGAGCGCACGGGGCTCGACGCCGTGAAATGGGCGAAATTCGGCGAAGAACACGGCGCGGGCGAGCTGGTGGTCAACAGCATCGACACCGACGGCGTGAAGGGCGGTTTCGATATCGAAATGCTCGACGCCATCATTGCCGCCGTTAATATCCCCGTCATCGCCAGCGGCGGCGCGGGAAGTATGGAGCATTTCGTCGACCTTTTTAAAAAGACGAATGCGGACGCGGGGCTGGGCGCTTCGGTGTTTCATTTTAAGGAAATCGCCGTGGCGGATTTAAAAAGAAAACTCAAAGAAAACGGAATAGGAGTGAGAATATAATGTTGAAAATCGAAGAACTTAAATTTGACGAAAAGGGGCTTATCCCCGCAATCGTAACGGATTATTATTCCAAAAAGGTGCTTACCCTCGCTTACATGAATGCCGAAAGTCTGAAAATCAGCATGGAAGAGGGCAAGACCTGCTTTTTCTCCCGCAGCAGGAACAAGCTGTGGAGAAAGGGCGAAACGTCGGGCAATTATCAGCACATCGTTTCCATCACCGCCGACTGCGATAAGGACGCGCTCAACGTGGAAGTCGTCAAGGACGGTCCCGCCTGCCATACCGGTGCGGAAAGCTGTTTTTTCGATAAAGTGTACGAAAGCGAGCAATTCAATGAATTTTCAATCGACGGGTTGTATGATTTGATAAAAGGGCGCAAGACGGAGAAAAAGGAAGGTTCTTACACCACGTATCTTTTCGAGCAGGGAATCGATAAAATCCTCAAGAAAGTGGGGGAGGAAAGCACCGAAGTCATCGTCGCGGGCAAGGGCGGCGACCGCGCGGAAACGGTGTTTGAAATATCCGATTTAATGTATCACGTGCTCGTGTTGATGGTGCAGATGGATATTGCGCCGAAAGATATCGTGGCGGAACTCGCAAAGCGTCACGTCGTGGATAAAAAAGTCAAACAGCAGAGAATGAAATGAAAACGGAAGAAGGGCAAAAAGATTTCGAATCGCTTTTGGCGGACGAAACGCAGCTTAAAAATCTGAAAGATTTCATGCAGATGAGTTTTGTTTACGATTCTGCCATGGGCATCATGAAAACGCGGCTGGACGTTTTGCAAAGGGAATATTCGCTGGCGCACGGATATAACCCGATTCACAGCGTGGAAAGCCGCTTGAAAAAGCCGATGAGCATCGCGAAAAAACTGCGGCGCAAGAATCTGGAAATATCCATCGACGCTATCCGCCGAAACTTGAAAGACGTGGCGGGCATGCGGGTGATATGCAATTATAAAGACGACGTGTATACCATTGCGGACGTGCTTAAACGCCAGCTCGACGTGTCCGTCGTGGAGGAAAAGGATTACATAAAGAATCCGAAGGAAAACGGGTACAGGAGTTATCATCTCGTGCTGACCGTTCCCGTGTACTTTTCTAACCGTACGGAAAACGTGCCCATCGAAATTCAGATACGCACCATTGCGATGGATTTTTGGGCGAGTCTCGAACACAAACTGCGCTATAAAAAGGACAAACAGATGTCTTTCGATTTGCAGGAACGGCTGAAAAACTGCGCGGAGATTACCGATAAGCTGGACGAAGAGATGCAAAACATCAACCGTCTCATCAACGATTTGGAATAAAACAGCGGGGACGTGTGTTGAAATAAAGCCCGCGCCGCGGCGAAAATTCGCCGCGGCGCGGGCTTTTCATTTCATGAGTATAACAAAAATATGTTGACGATCAAGCGATTTTCGCTAAAAAAGAACCCCCGCGCCGTGCCTTAAAAAGCACGGCGCGGGGACGTTGTTTCAGTTTTCCAAACGCATGTCTTTTCCCGAAAAGGTAATGACCGCACTCAGCCGCTTATCGAACAGCCTGCTAAATATCCGCTCGTCATAGCGGACGAGGATTTCTTCGGAAGAAAGGTTACTCGTCACAAAGGTCGAAAGGTTTTTCAGTTCCCGTTCGCTCAAAAGGCTCAAAAGATAGTGGCTCGTGACGTTGCGGTATACCTGCTCCGCGCCGAGGTCGTCTATGACCAGCAAATCCGCCTCTATCAGCGCGCTCATCAAAAAATTGCGGTCGGCGTCGAATAGGGAGTGGTATTCCAAAAATATGTTGTTCAGCTCGAAAGAGGATAAAAACAGCACGTTGTAGCCGCGTTTTGCGATTTTCGCCGCCACGTCTTTGGCAAGCATGGTCTTGCCCGTTCCCGTCGTGCCGAGGAAGATGAAGTTTTTCCGCTTTGCGTCGGGGAATTTATCGGCGAATTTCTGCATCAGGCGAAAGGCTTTTTGTTTGTTTTCCCCGCACAATTCGCATTCTTTTATTTCGGGCGTTTCGTTTAAGTTCACGCCCACCGTGCCGACGGCTATTTTTTTCAGGGCGGTCTTGTAACAAGTGCAAGGCTTGCTGCCGATAAAGCCCGTGTCGCCGCACTTTTCGCAAGCGTAAACGGGGGAGAGCGCCCTGCGCGTCAGGTGCATGCTTTTTAAGATTTTGTCCGCCTCGGCGCTCAGCGCGAGTTTTTCCTTTTCCAGCGATTGAGTTTTTGCCTTGTCGCTTGCGATCTCCGCAAAGGCGAGCTCTCGTTCTATGTCGGAAAGACGGTTGTCAATTTCTTTGAAACGCTTGTCTTTTCTCGCCCGCGCAAGGTTTTCCGCTGCTGTAGATTGCGCCTTAAAGCGCAAATCGCGGTAATATTCGTTTAATTTCTGATAAAAATTCGCCATATCAAATCTCTATTTCGTCGATGTCGTCGATCAGCTTGTCGAGCTGTTCTTTTGTATAGGCGCGCTCGTTTTTAAAGTGCGTGCCGCCCGCGCTCTTTGTCGGCGCGCTTTCGATTTGCTCTTTGGAATAAATCCCCTTTTGTTTCCATGCGCCCAGCACGGCGTTCATATAGGGAACGGGGCCGTTTTTTCCCGCCGCGAGCCGCGCCGCCTCCAAAATCATCTCCTCGCTGAAATTCCACGCACGCCACTGCTTTAAATTTTCCCTGTCCCAGGCGGTGGGTTTTCTCGAAATGCCCGCTTCCGCGAGCACGGAGGAGAGGAACTTTTCGTCTTCGGAAAGGGCAACGAAATACTCCGCCACGGCGTCGTAGCCGATGACGCCGCTTTTATGGAAAAACTTGACGATCTCGTCCATGTTTTCCAGGGTGTTCCTGCGCTTTTTGAAACAGTAATTCGCGATAAAGAGCAAGCTTTCCTCGTCGAATCCGAATGCCGTCCAGGGCGCGGTGTAATTGTCCACCACGGCGTCGAGCGTTTCGTAGTAGACGCCCAAAGCCTTGTTTATCTTCACCGCGAGTTCGTAAAGCTTTTTCTTTGTATCGGCATAGCTTTCGATTTCCTTTTTGGAAAAGACCTTGCGGGCGTAGAGTTCGGAAAGAAACTCGTCGAGCTTTTTCATGCTGCCCTTTTTCAAGCTCTTCGCCGCGAAAAGCACCGTTTCGGGTTCGTAGCCGAGCTCTTTCGTCCACTTGTTGAAGTAATTGAGATCGTCGATCTCGGGCTTGCGCCTCAAAGAAAGCGCCTTTAAGAGCTTTTCCAGCTCCGAAGTGCGCAAAAGGTATGCCGAAAGCTCCTTTTCCACCTGCTCGGGGGTGAGGATTTTGCGCGCGCCGAAGTCCTTTGCCACCGCCGAAATGTAGCGGTAGCCGATGTCGTCGCCCTTGAGGTCCGCGCAGTATTTGATGATCATGAGGAAAGCCTCGGGCTTGATGCCGTAAATCTCCATTACGGAAAAATATTCGTTGAACTCCGTCGGCTGTATCATGCGCCCGGGCAAAAGCGCCTGTGCGCTTTCGGTAAAGGCGGCGTATTTTTCGGGTTTGATTTTCCGCGGCTTCACGTTGGTGCCGATGGGCAGGTATTTGACGGAAAGCGGCTCTTCGGAAACGATGGTGACCAGCCCGAATTCTTCCCAGTAAACGAACGCGTCTTTCACTTCGCTTTCGGTAAGTTTGAGTTCCTTCGCAAACGCCGCAAGGTCAATGTCGAAATCGGCATTCTGGCATAAAAACAAGCCGTAAAGATAAACTTTTACGGCGTTTCCCGTCGCTTCGGGCAGGTAATCGTAAATGTAAGCGTTTTCGACGTTCGTGAAATTCACGGCGGCGAATTCTTTGGAATAGGAACAAAAACTCATAATGGAAAATCCTTGATTTTATCGCTTAATAATAATATAATATAAATCGAAGAAAATCAAGATTTTTGAAACGGAATTTTTTCGACCGCAAGATATTGTGGCGTAAAAATTTACGGAGCGGATTTTTGAAAGGCGGTTCGAAATGAAATTTCTGCACACATCGGATTGGCACCTCGGCAAACGCACCGACGGGCGGGAGCGCATCGAAGAGCAGCGCGAAGTGCTCAAAGAGCTCGCCGCCCTTGCCGCGCGCGAAAAAGTGGACGTCGTGCTCGTCGCGGGGGATATTTACGATACGTACATGCCCTCCGCCGAGGCGGAGGAGCTGTTTTTCTCCGCCGCCGCGGAGCTGGCGAAGGACAGGCTGCTTTTCGTCGTGAGCGGCAATCACGACGACGCCTCCCGCCTGACGGCGCCCGCGCCTATGGCGTTGAAACACAACGTGTTTTTATTCGGGGACGTCAATGCCGAATGCGGCGCGGGGGCCCCGAACGCGCGAGTGCGCGCCGTACGCACGGGAAAAGGCTATCTCGTGGCGGAAAACGACAAAAAGGAGCGCGTGTTCCTCGCCGCTTGCCCTTATCCTACGGAGGCGCGTTTCAAAGAGTTCGTGAAAGAGGACGAGAGCTTTGAAGACAAAATGTCCCGCTGGCTGAACGCCGCGCTCAAAGAAAACGCGGAAAATCTGCCCGCCGTGCTGACGGGGCATTTCTTCGTGGCGGGCGGGCAGGTTTCGGACAGCGAGCGTCCCATCGACCTCGGCGGCGCGCGCGCCGTGCCCAAAGAACTGCTGCCCGACTGCAATTATATCGCGCTGGGGCACCTTCACAAGCGCCAACTCGCCTCCCGCAGCAAGAACGCTTACTATTCGGGGGCGATCTTGCAGTACGCTTTCGACGAGGCGGGCTGGGAAAAGAGCGTCAATGTGTTTGAGATCAACGGCGGCAAAACGGAAAATTTCCGTCAAATCCCCATCGAAAGCGGCAAAAAGCTCATGCGGCTCGAGGCGTTCGGGTACGAAAACGCGCTGGACGTTTTAAATAAAAACGCGCAGTACTACACCGAGCTTACGCTGCACCTCGACGCGCCCCTTTCCGACGCGCAGGTCAAAACGCTCAAGAGCCGTTTTCCCGACCTCGTCACCCTCGCCTTTGAATTTACCGCGGGGGAGCGCGTTGCGGAATCGAAGAAAAATATGTCCGACGAAGAGCTTTTTAAAGGCTATTACAAGGTGCAGTACGGCAAGGAGCCGCCCGAAGAGCTCACACGGTTGTTTCTGGAGTTGATCAATGAGACCGATTAAACTTGAAATCGAAGGTTTGAACAGTTTTTCCGAACGGCAGGTCATCGACTTCGACGCCGTCCTGCAAGAGGGGATATTCGGCATTTTCGGCAATACGGGTTCGGGAAAGTCCACGATACTCGACGCCGTCACCCTCGCGCTTTACGGGCGCACGCAGAAGAAAAACAGCAAGGACGAATTCGTCAACTGCAACAGCAAAAAGGCGGCGGTGGACTTCACCTTTGCCATTTTGTACGAGGGCAGGCGGCGGACGTTCGAATTTGCGCGGGAGATTTATCCCGGCAAGCGGGCGGGCTCGGCGTTCGTTTACGAATACGAGGGGGACAATAAATACCTGCTCGAGGACAAGGCGGACAACGCCACGCGGCTTGCGGAAAAGATCGTCGGGCTGAAATACGAGGATTTCAATAAGTGCATCGCCCTGCCGCAGGGGGAGTTCGCGCAATTTACCAAATCGACGGG
This sequence comes from uncultured Bacillota bacterium, assembly GCA_949290895.1. Taxonomy (GTDB): domain Bacteria; phylum Bacillota; class Clostridia; order Christensenellales; family Borkfalkiaceae; genus UMGS775. The sequence continues at coordinate 2,298 of CASETU010000069.1, read as the reverse complement.
CACCGAGCGGCTGGACATCGTCGCGCGGCTCTTTTCGCTGGAAAAATACGGCGCGGAACTCTACGCGAAAGCGAGCGCGCGGGCGGGCAAATGCGAAACCGAGCTCGGCGAACTGCGCGCGGAGCTGAACGCCTACGCGGAATACGGCGAAGAGCGTGAAAAAGAGCTTTCCGAAAAGATAAAAGCGGAAGAAAAAGCGCTTGCCGAATCGAAAGAAAAGCAGGCGGTGGCGGAAGAGAAATTCGCAAAAATAAAGGATATCGCCGCCCTGCAAAAGGAACTTGCGGAAACGGAAAAAAGGCTGACGGCTCTCGCCGCCGACAAAGAAAGAATGGCGGCGCTGAAAAAGCGGGCGGAAATGTCCGCGGACATAGAGCGTTTTTGCGAGGCGGAAGAAGAATTGCAAAAGGCGCGAAACGACCTTGCTAAGGCAGAAGAGCGCTTGTCGGGAGCGGAAAAAAAGCAGGCGGCGCTGGCGGAAAAGCAAAGGCGGTTCGCCTCCGACGATTTTGCCGCGCGCACGCTCAAAAAAAGCGAGGAACTGCTGGAACGGCGGGCGCTTTTGAATAAAATAGAAACGGACATTGCCGAAGAAGAAAGCGCGCGCGCCGCGCTGGAAAAATTGCGCGGAGAATACAGGGCGGAGGACGTGGCGCATAAAAAGCTGCAGGAGCGTTGCCGTCTTGCCGAAGAGCGGCTTGCGGCAAACGAAATGCTTTTATCGTCGCTGGGGGAAGAGCGCGACCTCTTTGCTGAGGCGACGGCGGGGGCGCGTGCGGACGCCGTGCGGAAAGAATATCTCTTTCTGCAAGGGGAATACGAGCGCCACGAAAGCGGCGAGCTGTGGCTGAAACGCCTTATCGAAGAAAAGCTGGCGGGAGAAGTCGCCGAATCGGATTTTTCCGCGATAGACAAGCTCATCGAAGAGGAAAAGAGGAAGAACGCCGAACGCAAACGGGCGGGAGAGGCGAAGATAAAACTGAGCGAGGAATACCGCGCCGCTCAAGCGGAATCGAAAGTGCAGGAAAACAGGCTTGCCGCCTTGCGCGAACGGGGCGAAGAGTTGAAAGCGGAGTGCGACAAACGGCGTTCCGCCGTGGAGCGCGTGACGGGCGGGGAAGATTATAAAGCGTTGAGAGCGCGCACCGAAAAGGAACTTGCAGCCTTGCGCAGCGCCGAAGAAGAACGGCGGGCGGAAGAATCGGATTTAACGGACGGAATCCATGCCGTCGCCTCCGAAATCGCCCTTTTGCGCTCGGAAATTGAAAATTTAAATAAGAAAATTTCCGAAAACGCCGAAAAAAGCAAGGAGATTTTGGAAAAGTGTGGTATAATGGAAAAAGATATCGCATTTTCCATGCGCATGAGCGCGCAGGATAAGGCGCGCGCGACGGAAGAAATAAGCCGTTTTGAACGGGACTTTGCGGTGTTCGGCGCAAAGGCGGAGGAGACAAAGGCGCTCCTCGGTGACAAGCGTGCGGAGGCGGGAGCGCTCGAGGACGCGCAGCGGATATGCGACGTGGCGCGCGCGGAGGCGGAAAGCGCCGAAAAGATTTTGCACGAAGACAGACTGCTTTATAAAATCAACGGCGAAAAGAGCGGTAAAAAAGCCGAACTTTTACAAAGGGAAAAGGAGCTTTCGGGCAGGTACGAACTTGCGAAACTTCTGCAAAGTCTCGTGAGAAAACGTGCGTTTTTGGACTATGTGGCGAACGAGTATCTCGAAGACGTCACGCGCACGGCGTCGGCTACGCTTTTGCGGCTCACGTCGGGCGGCTACGGTCTGGAATACGACGGCGAGTTCTTCGTGTCCGACAATAAAAACGGCGGAAAAAAGCGCAGCGTGAGCACCCTTTCGGGGGGCGAGACCTTTCTCGTTTCTTTGTCTCTCGCGTTTTCGCTTTCGACGTATATATGCGCGCGTTCCGACCGACCGATCGAGTTTTTCTTCCTCGACGAAGGGTTCGGCACGCTGGATTCCGAGCTGGTGGAAACGGTGCTCGACAGCCTGGAAAAATTCAAAAGCGATAAATTTTCCATCGGCATCATTTCGCACGTCAAGGAATTGCAGGAACGCATCGGCAGTAAAATCATGGTAAAGGCCGCGACGGAGAGCGCGGGTTCTCAGATAGAAATCACTTATTAAGGAGAAAAAACGTTTGGCAGGGATCATCTATACTCCCGTAACGCTGTGGGAGGGCTTTACCCCCGAACTTCCCATCAGGGAAGAGAAGACGGCGGAATACGAGCGGGAGGGAATCGTATATTCCAAAATACGTTTTGAAGGGCGGCAGACCG
>CASETU010000068.1 GCA_949290895.1 uncultured Bacillota bacterium | reverse complement strand
TCCCTCTACCCGCGCAGCGGGCTGGGGTTTAAGTACCGTTTGCAGCTTGACAACACCGTGGGCATTATCGACGCGGACTATTATTATTCGGACAATCAGGGGCACATCATCGTAAAACTGACAAACTGCTCTTATGATGATAAGACCGTTACCGTAAAAAAAGGACAAGGATTTGCGCAGGGCATCTTTACGGAATTTTTCATCACCCGTGACGACGACGCGACCGAAACGCGCAACGGCGGGTTCGGCTCTACTACGAAATAAACGTAAATTTGCGCAAAATGCGCATTACCCCGCCAAAACCGTTTTCCCTTTTGCATACGAAAATCAAGCGGTATAATCCAACCGCAGAAATAAAAAAATTCAATATAATCATAGGAGGATTCTTTTATCTAATGATTTTTAATTCCACCGCTCCAAGCGGTGGTTGTTTTTCGCTAAAGGCTACAAAACGTTGCGCCGCGGCAGACTGCCGCGGCGCAAATTTATTGTAAATGTTTTTTTGCAGCGAAAAAATACACCTTTACTCTTCCAACGTATATTTATACAAACTGCTTTTGGAAACCTTTCTGTCCTTTGCAACGGCTTTCAGCGCGTCCATCGTACTCAATCCCTGCGCTTTATAATATTCGATATGCTCCCTTTCCGAAAGGGCGTTTAAGGCGTTTTCCTTTTCTTCCGCGCCCGAAACCAGCAGTACGTATTCCCCTTTCGCCTCTTCGGGAAAACCCTGCGAAAGGAAAAATTCCGTCCTGCGCTCGTGCAGTTTGGTGATTTCCTTGACTGCAACAGCCTTTCTTTCCCCCAACGCCGCATACAGCGCGCGAACCGTATCTTTCAAATCGTGCGGCGCAACGTAAAAGACAAGCGTGGTATCGAGCTCCTTGTATTTTGCGAGAAACTTTTCCCGCTCGCCTTTCTTTTCGGGAAGAAACCCCAAAAAGGTAAAGCGGTCGCCCTCCAGCCCGCCGAGCGCAAGCGCGCTGATACAGGCGCTCGGCCCCGGCACAACGGTATATTCGAGGTCGTTTTCAATCAAAAGTTTTACCAAAACGCCGCCGGGATCGGACACGAGCGGCATGCCCGCGTCGGTAATGAGCGCCACGTTTTCCCCGCGTTTTAACCGCTCTACCAGCTTTTCCCCGCTCTCCTTTTCGTTGAACTTGTGATAGCTAACGAGCGGCTTTTTAATGTCGTACGCGTTGAGGAGCGCAAGCGAATGCCTTGTGTCCTCGCAAGCGATGACGTCCGCGTTTTTCAGCGTTTCTATGGCGCGGAGCGTGATGTCTTTCAAATTTCCGATAGGCGTGCCTACGATATAGAGCATATTGTTTCCCCTTTCAGTTTTTTGCGGGCAGTTCGATTTTCAGCCCCGCCTTGCCGCCTTTGACCGCCTCGACGAGAACGGAATACACCTTCCCCGCCCCCGCGACGGGCATAAGGCGTTTGGGTTCAAGTTTATATTTTTTCAATAAATACATGAGCTCCGCCAACCGTTCGGACGGATACACCATGCAAAGCCGCCCTCCGAACCGCAGACATTTTGCCGAAATTTGCACGACCTCTTCCAGCGTGATGGCAAGTTCATACTTGCAAAGCGCGGTGCAAAGCGGCTCGCTTTGCGCTTTTTCCTTGGAAAAATACGGCGGGTTGCATAAGATGAGAGTGAATTTTTCCGTAAATTCCCCGCCGATATCCTGCAAGCGCGTAAGGTGCGCCGTTACGTTTATAAGATTGTTGAGCGCGATGCTCTCTTTGGAAAGCTCGAAAAGCTCCTTTTGCATTTCAAACAGTTCCAAAGAGCGTATCACACGGCGGTTCAGCGCGTAAAAATGCAGTCCCACGATGCCGCTGCCCGCACAAAAGTCCGCGGCGATCTCGTTTTTCTTCGCGCGGGCAAAACGGCTAAGCAACACGGAATCGGACGTGAATTTATAAAGCCCGTCGTCCTGATATATCTTCATTCCGTCGACGAGCAGATCGTCCAGCTTTTTCATATTCCGATTATAACACAAATGCCGCCGCTTTGCAAACATGCAAAGCGGCGGCGGAAAAATATCGAAGAAAATGGATATTAAATTAAAATCTATCTGCACCGTAGATATTCAATAAAAAAATACGAGTCCCGAAAACAGACCCGTATTTTTTTATCTTTCTATTGTTTCGACGTTTTACAAAGCAAATCAATAAAAAACAACTTGCGCCGCAGATTTTTAGGAGAGCACGATAATTTTTTACTTCTCTTCCCCGTTTTCCGCGCTGTCTTCCGCCTTGCTTGCGCTCTTCGGCTGAGATACGGTGTTTTTACCTCCGAAAAACGCAATAATACCGAACACTGCGTAGACCACGATCTTTGCGATGTTCGTGATTTGCTGCATGACGTTATACGCGTCTTGCGCGTTGGAAGCATAATAATGATCCGTCATGTTTCCTATGCCGTTATAAATACCGAGAAACATGGAAATAGCGGTGAAAATCAGCGTAACTATCAAAACGGTTTTCGCGGTCTTTTTGAGCTCCTCGTCTTCCGATTTCACGATGACGTAACCGCCCACCAACGCGAACGCTATAAAACTGGGATATCCGCTGATCCAGATAAGCAACGCTTTCCACCTTGTCGTCCAACCTTCTTTCATAAAATCTCCTCCTTATTTCATATATATAAATTATATATACACGATTGTGAAAATATATCCTTTCTGCGGCAATTCTGCATAGTGAAAAATCAACCCGTTCAACGAATTTCCATGCAGACGGATACTCTTTTCTTATTTGCATTATAACAGTTTCGGCTTTTTCTGTCAATACCGAATACAAAACTCTTGCCGAAACGGCGATAGGTTAATCTTTTAAAATAAAAAAGCGCGGCAAAGCCGCGCTTTTTGTTTTCTCCTTATTCTTCGCTGATAGCGCCGACAGGACAGCCTTCCGCGCAGGAACCGCAGGAAATGCAGGTATCCGGGTCGATCTGGTAGTGCGAATCGCCCGCGCTGATCGCGCCGACCGGGCAGGTAGCTTCGCATGCGCCGCAGGAAATGCACTCGTCGCTGATTTTATAAGCCATGATTGTTACCTCCGAATAAATTATAATTTGTATTGTCTTTAGTTTATCACAATTCGGCAACTTTGTAAACAGTTCGCCGAATATTAATCCAAAATTTCTTTGATATCTTCGCCGATTTCCTTATCGTCGACTTCCACGCCGCCCTGCCGCTTGAATTTCAGCTCGCTCACGTTAAAGTCCTTATAGACTTCGCTGCCGTCGTTTTTCACGATCTTCACTTTGGAAATCAGTTTGAGCATGTTGTTGGAAACGACGACGCCCTCGCCCTCGGGAGTGGTGACCTTGCCGCCGAGTTTGGGCATTTTCTTATACGCCTCACCGTAATATTCGCTTTCGTATTCCAGACAGCACATCAGCCGCCCACAAAGCCCGCTGATTTTGGACGGGTTAAGCGAAAGCCCCTGCGTCTTTGCCATTTTGATGCTGACCTTTCTGAAATCCGGCATACAGCTGCCGCAGCAGCACGGTCTGCCGCAGGGCGCGAGCCCGCCGATGAGTTTCGTTTCGTCGCGGATACCGACCTGCCGCAATTCTATCCTGATGCGGAACACCGCCGCGAGGTCCTTGACCAGTTCGCGGAAGTCCACCCTGCCGTCCGCTGTGAAGTAAAAGATGATTTTCTTTCCGTCGAAGGAATATTCGCAGCCGACGAGTTTCATCTTCAGGTTCTGCTTTTGCACCTTTTCTTCGGCTATCTTAAGCGCTTCGGGCACTTTTGCCTCGTTGCGTTTGATATTTTCCAAATCGCGTTTGGTCGCCTTTCTGACGATGGGTTTGAGCGGGAGCACGCACTCCTTATCGTCCACTTCCTTCACGCCGAACACCACCGTGCCGTATTCCAGCCCCTTTGCCGTTTCCACGACGACGCCGAAATTTTCTTCGTACTCCGCTTCGGTGGGCGCGAAGTAATATATTTTAGACGTATTCTTGAATTTTACGCCTACGATTTTTGCCATAT
>CASETU010000067.1 GCA_949290895.1 uncultured Bacillota bacterium | reverse complement strand
CCCGTATACGGGGGAGGAGATCGTCACCCGCGATTTCATCATCGGGCAGAAACCCGACGGCATCATCAACATCGTGGACGCGATGAACATCGAGCGCAACCTGTATCTGACGCTGCAGCTTTTGGAAATGCGGGTGCCTACGGTTATCGCCCTCAACATGATGGACGAGGTGCGCGCCAACGGCGGCACGGTGGATATCCATAAACTTTCCGAAGAGATCGGCGTTCCCGTCATACCGATAAGCGCGGCGAAAAACGAGGGCATAGACGAACTCGTCGCCACGTGTTACGATACGGCGAAGAATAAAATTCTGCCCAAGCGCATCGACTTTTGCGAGCAAGGTCCCGTGCACCGCTGTATCCACGCGGTGACGCACGTCATCGAGGACCACGCGGAGGCGGCTGGCGTTTCGGCGCGTTTCGCGGCGACGAAGGTCGTCGAAGGGGACGACGACATCATATCGCGGCTCGACATCAACGAAAACGAACGCGAACTCATCGAACACAGCGTGGTGGAAATGGAAAATGAGGGCGGCGCCGATCGCAATGCGGCGCTGGCGTCCATGCGCTACGAATTTATCGAAAAGGTCGTTGCGGGTTCGGTGGTCAAGCCGGAAGAGAGCAAGGAACACAAGCGCAGCGCGAAAATCGATAAAGTCCTCACGAATAAATACCTGGCTTTGCCCATCTTTATCGTGGGTATGTTCGCGATATTCTTTCTGACTTTCGACGTGATAGGCAAATATTTAAGCGATTTGCTTTCGCTCGGCATAGACGCGCTTTGCAATCTTACGGAGCGCGGGCTCGACGCATGGGGCGTGAACCCCGTGGTGAAGAGCCTCGTCATCGACGGCATATTTGCGGGGGTGGGGAGCGTGCTTTCCTTCCTGCCGCTCATCGTGGTGCTCTTTTTCTTCCTGTCGGTGCTGGAAGATACCGGCTACATGGCGCGCGTGGCGTTCGTCATGGATAAACTTTTAAGAAAAATCGGGCTTTCGGGCAGGAGTTTCGTGCCCATGCTCATCGGGTTCGGCTGTTCGGTGCCCGCGGTCATGGCAACGCGCACCCTTTCTTCTGAACGCGACCGAAAAATGACGGTGCTCCTCACGCCTTACATGAGCTGTTCGGCGAAAATCCCCATTTACACCGTATTCACGGCGGCGTTTTTCCCGAAATACCGCGCGCTGGTGATGATAGGGCTTTACGTGCTGGGCATGGTCATGGCGGTGCTCGTCGCGCTGGTATTCAAGCGCACGAAATTCAAAGGCAATCCCGTGCCGTTCGTCATGGAACTGCCGAACTACCGTTTCCCTTCTTTCAAATCGGTCGTGCTGCTGATGTGGGAAAAAGCGAAGGACTTCATCGTCAAGGCGTTTACCGTCATCTTTCTCGCGACCATCATCATCTGGTTTTTGCAGTCTTTCGACTATCGTTTTAACTTTGTGGAATCGCAGGACGGCAGTCTGCTCGCCGTCATCGGCAAATTCATCGCGCCGATATTTGAGCCGCTCGGGTTCGGGGATTGGCGTATCGCGACGTCTTTGATTGCGGGATTTACCGCCAAAGAATCGGTCGTCAGCACGCTTGCGGTGCTTACGGGAGTGCCCATGAGCGAACTTTCGGGCGCGCTCGGCAACCTTTTCACGCCGCTTTCGGCGTTCGCGTTTTTGACTTTTGTCTTGCTTTACACCCCTTGTATAGCGGCGATCGCCGCCATTAAGCGGGAATTCGATTCGGGCTGGAAAGCCGCGTTCGTCGCGCTCATGCAGTGCGTCGTCGCTTACGCCGTGGCGTTTACCGTCTATACGCTGGGTTCGCTACTTTCTTCCGCGCGCGCGTTCGGGGCGGCGGATATCGTGCTTATCTGCATCGTCGCCGCGCTCGTCGCGCTGGATATCGTTTATATCGTCCGCAGAAAAAAGCAAGGCAAGTGCATCGGCTGTTCCGCCGAAAACTGCGAAAGCTGTGCGCATCGCGAAAAAGAGAAAAAATAAACCGTAAAACGATAAAAAGCAAGCGTTTTCACGCTTGCTTTTTATAATCCGAAAAATTCATTCGGG
>CASETU010000066.1 GCA_949290895.1 uncultured Bacillota bacterium | reverse complement strand
TTTCTGCGTGTATAATAGATGAAAACGAAAGAAAAGGGGTAAGTTATGGATCCTGTTTTAATTATTTTGCTGGCCGTTGACGCGTTGCTGCTTTTATGTTGTATCGTTACGATCATTACCCGCGCGCGGCAGGCGAAAAAGGCTGACTTCATGACTGCGGAAGAAAAGACGGAACAATCCGAAAGCGGTGAGATGTCGGAAACGTCTTTAAAAGAGGAAAATGAACCCGTCGAGGCGGAGAAAGTTGCAAAAGAAGTCGTTAAGGAAGAACCCGTGACGGCTGAAACGGTTCCCGCCGTTGAAGAACAAGCGGTTTTGGCGGAAGATGATATTGTAAAAGAAGAGCCTGCCGAAGTAAAAGAGGAAGTAAGCTCCGAAAACGAGGTTGTTCCTACGGAAAGCGTATCCGAAAAAGAGACTGCTGCAACGTATGCCGCAGCTTTGGAACCTTCTGTATCCGAGAAAAAGAAACCGAAAATCGAGGGCGCGAAAAAGACCGCCGATCCGTTTTATATCAAAATGCTGAATGCCGACGAGGAAACGCAAGGGTATTATAACGAAATCAGAAACGAGTTCAAATCGTATAAGGGCGTAAACGCGCGCATTTCCAAAGGTTACGATTCTTTCCGTAAAAACAGACAGCTTATCGCGCGGATATTGCTTTCCGGCAAGTCCATTCGGCTTTATTTGAGGTTGAATGCGGGAAATTATGAAAACAGCAAGTTCCATCAACAGTATGTGGGCGATAAAAAGACTTACGCGGAAATTCCGATGCTTGTAAAGATTAAGAGCAAGCGGGGGCTTGCAAATGCAAAGCTTTTGGTTGCGGATTTGATGAAGCAGGAGGACGCGGTCAAAAAGACGCGTGTTACAAAAGTGGATTATATCGAAACGCTGAAAGCGCTGAAGGAAAACGACTGATTGAATCGCCCGAAAACATTCCGTTTTCGGGCGATTTTATGCTATTTTACGGTTTGGAGAAAATATATGCTGAAGAGATTTTTTCAATATTATAAGCCGCATAAAAAATTGTTCGTCATAGACACGATATGCGCTTTTTTAGTAGCTGCCTGCAATATGTTTTATCCGATGATCACGAAAAACATCATCAACGATTATGTGCCGAATAAAAACATGCAGCTTCTCATCATCTGGTGCGTCGCGCTTTTGCTCATTTATTTTATAAAGGCGTTATTTACATATATAGTGCAGTACTGGGGGCATGTTCTCGGCGTAAGGATTCAAGGGGATATGCGCAGGGCGATGTTTTGCCATATTCAAAAACTTCCCTATACGTATTTCGACACGCATAAAACGGGCGCTATCATGTCTCGCCTCGTCAACGACCTGTTTGAAATTTCCGAACTTGCGCACCATGGTCCGGAAGACGTGCTGACTTCCGTTATATCCATTGTCGGGGCGTTTATCATGCTTGCGACCATCAATATTTATCTCACACTAATCGTTTTCATATTCATACCGCTGCTTTTAATTTTTGCTATTAAAAACCGCAAAAAAATGAACGATGCTTTTTCCACGATGCGCGAAGAAGTTTCCAAGGTAAATGCTGACGTGGAAACAACGGTATCGGGCGTGCGCGTAACTAAGGCTTATAATTCTCAAAGCTATGTGCAAAAGCGCTTCGATAAAGTAAACAAAAATTTTATTTCGGCACGCAGCAAAGCCTATAAAGCGATGGGAATTTTCGGCTCGGGAATGGGGTTCATCAGCGACTTCTTATATGTCGCGGTGTTGCTTGCGGGTGGAGTTTTCATGTATTTCGGTTCAATCGATGCGGGCGAATTTGCCGCATATATACTTTTTATCGCGATGCTGCTCACGCCCATTAAGACAATCATCGTCATTTACGAAGAGATACAAAACGGCGCAACGGGGTTTAAACGCTTTTGCGAAATAATGGATGAAAAAACGGAAGAGGACGCGCCGGGGGCGACAGATATAGAAGAAGTAAAGGGCGATATAGAATTTAAAAACGTCGAGTTTTCTTATGAAAACAAAAAAGATGAAGAGATTCTCGACGGCGTGAGTTTTTTCGTTCCGCACGGCAAGACGACTGCGCTCGTCGGCGGGAGCGGCGGGGGCAAGACGACGGTATGTCACCTCATCATGCACTTTTACGAACTCAGCGGCGGAGAAATCGCGCTGGACGGCAAGGATATCAACACCATCACGCGTTCTTCTCTGCGGGATAAAATCGGCATAGTGGCGCAGGACGTGTTTATCTTTGACGGTACGGTCAAGGAGAATATCGCTTTTGGCAAGGAAAACGCGACCGACGAGGAAATTTACGAGGCGGCAAAGCGCGCAAATATCCACGACTACGTTATGACGCTTCCGAACGGCTATGAAACGTGGGTTGGCGAACGGGGCGTGCAGCTTTCCGGCGGACAGAGGCAGAGAATTTCCATTGCGCGCGCGTTCTTGAAAAATCCGCCGATACTGATTTTAGACGAGGCGACCAGTGCGCTCGACAATATCACCGAGATACAGATACAGAAAGCATTGAACGAGCTCAGCGAAGGCAGAACGGTCATCGCGGTGGCGCACAGGCTGTCCACGATACGAAACGCAGACCAAATCATCGTGCTCGAACGCGGCAGGGTCGTGGAAAAGGGCACGCACGACGAGCTGTTGAAGAAAAACGGTCGTTACGCGGAAATGCTGGGCGAAAAATATAACAACTGAAATCAGGCATAAAATGGGTAAAAAGCGGAAAAATTCCGCAAAATAAAGCGTAGAGCGACGGATAAGGCGCGGAGTATTTTTATGAAACGCGCGGCGGACAAAGCGAAGTTTATTTATCGCGTCGCATATCTAATAAGGGCAGGGAATGGCGATGAGGACGATTCTTCACAGCGATTTGAATAATTTTTACGCGTCGGTGGAAGTCCTTCGCCACCCCGAATTGCGTGACAAGCCGTTGGTGGTGTGCGGCAGCAAGGAAGACCGTCACGGGATTGTACTCGCAAAGAACATGCTTGCGAAAGCGGCGGGTATCAGAACGGGGGACGTTTTGTGGGCGGC
>CASETU010000065.1 GCA_949290895.1 uncultured Bacillota bacterium | reverse complement strand
TTTTTAGCGAGCATTTTTATGCAATTTATCGTGCATAAAAACGTCGTTTGCGAAATTAAACGGTACAATGCGCTTCTTATGCGGCTTTTTGCGGGTTTTATAACCCTTAATTATCCTTTCTATTTTGTATTTTTATTGAAAAAAGCTTGATTATTGAGAGGGCTTTTGTTATAATACATACATAATACATAATATACGCGGAATGAATCCAAATGCGATTATTTCAAAAAAAGCTAGCTTTTTTTCATGTTTGCGTACGCAAACATGAGCGTTTTTTGTGGAATAACGGCTCGGATACTCGCGTAGAGGAGGCGTTATGAGGCAATTAAAGAAGATTTTAATTGCAGTATTCGCAGTATGCGCTTTGTCGTTTGCTTTAGTAGGGTGCAACGATAAAGCGAAAGTCACGTTCGACGTCAACGGCGGAACGGGCGAAAATTATATTGTGGAGACCACGAAGGACGAACTGCTCGAAATGCCGGAAGCCCCCGTGCGCAGCGGTTACGTATTTAACGGTTGGAAAAACGGAGATTCTTTCTGGGTATTTACGAAAGACAGGGTCACCGCGGATATGACTCTTACCGCGGATTGGACTAAGACCTGCACGGTCACTTATACGCTCGGCGATTTAGAAGGCACCGCGCCCGAAGCCGTTACGGTGAAGATCGGCGAGGAAGTTACCCTTCCCGCGGCTCCCGCCATTGAAGGTCAGGAATTTGCCGGCTGGAAAGTCGGGGAAGAGACCAAAGCGGCGGGCGACAAAGTTGCCGTCACCGCCGATATGACAATCAACGCGCTGTGGATAAAGCAGTGCGACGTCACGTATTCTCTCGGCGATTTGGAAGGCGTTGCGCCCGAATCGGTTACCGTTGATTTCGGAACGACGATCACTCTTCCCGCGGCTCCCGCAATCAAGGGTTACACTTTCAAGGGCTGGCAGGTCGGCGACGTTTCCAAAGCGGAAGGCGCGGAAATCGTTGTGGAAACTAACCTTGAAATCACGGCGAACTACACCAAAAATACATACACCGTGAATTATTACGGATTTTACGGCGAAGTCGTTTACACCGAAAAAGTAGAATTCGGCGCGGCGGCGACGTACGACGGCGTTCCTGCGGGTTCGGGCAGCAAGTTTGTTGCGTTTGCGGGCTGGTCGGAAACCGATGCTTTGAAAGCGGTGGAAGAAAACCTCGAAGTATATTCTTTGTGGAGATATCCGCAGAGCGACGATCAATACTTCAACTATGTGGAAAGCGGCGACGGCTATCTTGTGGAAGCGTCGGCGGCGATCGGCGAGTTTGCGGAAGACGTCATCTTCCTGCCCGCGGAACACAACGGTAAGCTGGTAACGGGTATTGTGGCAAAAGAAGCGGCGGCAGAAAACACTCCGCAAGAGAGCGCGTTCGGTATGCTGGAAGTTTCCGAAGTGGTCATTCCTTCTTCGTATAAGACCATCGGCGCCTATGCGTTCTACGGCAACGCGAATATAGAAACGGTCACCTTTGAATCAAAGGGATTGACGAGCATCGCCGAGTTTGCGTTCGCGGGTACGGAAAAGCTTTCGGAATTCGTTTTCCCTGCCACGGTGGAAACCATCGGGGATTATGCCTTTGCTTACGACGGTTCGCTTGCAAACAATGCGACGGGCGAAGGGGACGATCGCTCCGCTTTGAAGGAATTCAAGGTGGAAGAGGGCAGCATCTTAAAGAACATCGGCGTAAACGCCTTTGCCTATGCGGGATTTGAAAAAGTTACGATCCCCGCGTCGGTAGAGACCATTTCCGATTACGCTTTCTATGCGGCGAGGGGCATTACTTCCCTTACCTTTGAAGAGGGCAGCAAGCTGACTTCTATCGGAGAATATGCTTTTAGTGGAGAGGACGGGGCAAGTTGGTCTGGTTTGACAACGGGACTTTTGCAGAGCGTAAAACTGCCCGCTTCGCTTAAGACGTTGGGTACCGGTGCGTTCTTCCGTCAACAGTTTGTCAGTATTGAACTTAACGAAGGCCTTGAAGTTATCGGAGCCAGGGCTTTTGGCGCAAGTTCTACAAATTACAGCTTTGTTGAAACGCTGACCATTCCCGCTTCGGTTACGACCATCGGCGAATATGCGTTCCGCTGCTGCGGTGCACTTGGCGTCATTACGTTTGCGGAAGGTAGCAAGCTGGAAAGCATCGGGGATTATGCGTTTTATGAATGTAACTCTTTGGAAACCGTTACCATTCCCAACACGGTGAAGTCCATCGGCAAACAATCGTTTTACAATGCTTATAGCTTGCAGTCGATGAATTTTGAAGAGGGAAATACCGAAAACGGTTTGGAGTTCGGGGAAGAATTCCTGTATTTTAGTAGCAGAACTGCAATTAACAATATGGATAGTTTTACTTTCCCCGCTCGCACGACCAGCATCGGCGCAAATGTGTTCTATAATCGCTTGGGACTTACCGCCATTAACTTTGAGGAAGGCGGCACGCTGGATCTCAATATAGGGGGAGAGGCGTTTGCAAATGCAGCCTCGACAAATTCTATTAGCTCTTATTCAACCTATGTTCCGTCTAATGTCACCAGCTTGACCATTCCCGCCCGTACGACGAGTATCGGAAAGGCTGCGTTCAACTTTATGATAAATCTTGAATCTTTGACTTTCGAGGCGGGCAGCAAGCTTACGGCGATTCCCGACAACATGGCTTTTGGCTGCGTCAGTTTGAAAACGCTCGTCTTGCCTGAAAATCTCGTTTCCATCGGTAATTACGCTTTTGAAACGGGAGATTACGCAATAAAATACTATAAATATACTGTTGAAGACGGTGTAGGTAAGACAACTGCCGTGACGATGGACCATATCGGCAACAATGCGTTAACAGCGATAACGCTTCCTGCTACGTTGACTAAAATTGGTTCGAATAACTTCAAAAACTTTATGAACCTCGCTTCCGTTACCTTTGGCGATGGTACTGCACCCCTTACCATAGGAACCTATTCTTTTGGTATACATAACAATTTGAAAGATAGCAGGGCTGCGGAAGTTACCGTCAAGTTCGGAAAAAATATTTCCGAAATCGGCGCGCAGGTTTTTGTAAACGTCAACATTAAATCGGTGGAATTCCCCGCGGATTGCATGTTGACGAGTATTGGTAACAATGCCTTTGCTGTAACCGCGACCAACGGTTCGGTTGCTCCGAGCATTACGGCTATTGCTTTGCCTGCATCTATAACTTCTATCAGTAACACGACTTTTGCCGGTTATGATAAACTTGCCACCTTTACGGTAGTGGGTACGGGCAGCCTTTCGGCGGAAAACGGCATACTCTATATGACCGATGCTGAAACGGGCAAATCGCTTTATCGTGTTGCGCCCGGTTATGCGGAAACTTCGTTGACGATATCGGGTGTCGATGCCGTTGCGGCAAATGCTGTTAACAACGTGCCTGCTATAGAATCTATTACGGTAAACGGCGTTAAGACACTGGGCAATTCTTGTTTTGCCAACCTTGAAAATCTTGAAACTGTTTCGATTAGCGGCGTACAAAATTACGGCACAAACGTTTTCCAAAACGACGCGGCTTTGACGGGTGTTACCTTTACAGACGGCTTGACCTCTGTGCCGGAAGGTATGTTTTACGGTTGTACGGCGCTGACGGAATTTAATTTTGCCGATGTTACGGAAATCGCGAATAACGCTTTTTACAAGTCGGGAATTGCCGAGGCAGACATGCCGAATCTTGTAACATTGGGAAATAGTGCGTTTAACAGTTGTATTAACCTTACTTCGGTAAATTTGGGTAACGTTAAAGTGCTCGGCAGCGGCGTTTTCCAGAATTGTACGGCATTGACTTCTATCGATTTAACCGATGTTGCCGAAATCGGTGCGAATATTTTCAGCGGGGCTTCTGCTCTTGCATCTGTAACGGGGCTTACGGTGACCGAGTTGCCTGCTAGCGCTTTCAAGGGAACGGCTTTGACGAGCGTGAATTTTGACAGCGTGATCACGGTAGGCAATAGCGCGTTTGCAAACTGCAAAGCTCTTACGAGCGCAACTTTGGCGAATGCTACGAAGCTCGATTCCAACGCGTTCCAGAATTGTTCGTTGCTTGCAAATGTAAGCATTCCCAAAGCAGAGACTATCGGCACCAACGCGTTCCAGAACTGCACGGCGCTGACGACGATCTCTCTGCCCGCTACGGTAACGGCAATTTCCAACTATACGTTCGACGGTTGCAGCGCGCTTACGCAAATCGATCTTTCGAACGTTAAGACAATCGGTACTTACGCGTTCCGCAAATGCACGGCGCTGACTTCCGTTACCATTCCCGCGGCTGTGACGAAGATCGATACTAACACGTTCAACGGTTGCACCAGCCTTATGACGGTTACTCTCGAGGGCGATGCCGTCAAGACCTTGTCCGCTACTTCTGCGTTTACGTCCACGCCTTTTGCTACGGCGGACAGCGGCGCGAAGTTCGTGGTGAAAGCGGATTTGGTGGAAGAGTATAAAGGCGCTACCAACTGGAACACGTATGCAGCTTACTTTGTGGCTGCCGCATAAAGATTTTACGTTTATCCCGCACGCGCGGTTTATCCCGCGTGCGGGTATAACAATTTATTTATAATATATATTGAATAGTTTACTGTTAAGGGGAAAATGGTGAAGCGCATATTTAATATGCGCTATTGCCATGTATGAGAGATTTTTGATATTTCTACCGTTTATAACCGTTTTTGGAGAAACTATATGAAAAAATTTGCGATATTATTTTCCGTTTTCGCGCTTTCGCTTGCGTGCGTATTCGCTTCTTGCGGAAAAAAAGAATCATATACCGTTACCTTAAAGGCTAATTATTCCGAAGGGCAGGATCAGACGCTCACGATGGAAGAAGGTTCGGTACTTAACGATGTCGAATTCCCCGTGCGGAAAGGCTATGAACTGTCGTTCTGGTCTTTCGACGCGGAAGGAAATCAGCGTTTGGCTTTTCCGTTGGAAATCGATAAAAATTATACGCTCTACGCGCAGTGGAAAGTAAACGAAAACGCAAATACGGAATATAACTTTTCGTTTTCACTCGGCGGCGGTTCGGGTAAAACGCCCGATAATATCGTCGGCAAGCCGAACGAAAGCATCGCGCTTCCCGATGAAAACGGATTTTCGCGGGATTACCATATATTTGCCGGTTGGAAAGATACAAAAGGCAACATATACGAAGGCGGTGCAAATTATACCGTGACGGGGGACGAAACCTTTACGGCGGTATGGTCGCGCGCGGTGGAAGTTAGCTTTGATTTGGACGGCGGTTCGGGTGAAGCGCCTGCGGCGCTGAAAGTCGCCGCGAACGGCAACATAACCCTGCCCGCTTGCGATACGGCAAAAGACGGGTATTCTTTCGACGGTTGGCTGTATAACGGCGTGCGTTACGCCGTAGGGGCGGAAGTTGCGCTGAGCGACGATGAAGAAGTTACTCTCTTTGCGGCTTGGAAAGGTCGTTACACCATTTCCTTCGATCCCGATTTCGACGGAGCGAGCGTTCCCGAAAACATCGTTTCCAACACCGGTTCCGACGAGTACTTACCGGAAATCACCGAAAAGCGCGATGATTTTGCGTTTGACGGCTGGACCGACGGCGTAAACGTTTATACCGATTATTATACGGTCGGGTACGGCGACGTCGTGCTGAAGGCCGTGTGGAAAGATACCACGTATACCGTCACCTTTAAGGATTGGGACGGCGGCGTCATTACCGAGCAGAAAGTCAGCCTTGGGGAAAACCCCGTCGAGCCCGACGTTTTCGTCAATAAACTGAGCGAATTTGCGGGATGGGACAAGGATTTGTCTTCCATAACGGGCGAAACCGTCGTTACTGCAAAATATAATGTGGAATTTTCTCCCGTTTCGTATTTTAAATTTGCGAAAAGCGGATTCTATTATTATATCACCGATACGGGCGCGCTTTACGATGCGGACCGTCCGACTTCCATCGTGTTCCCCGCATCTTATAACGGATTGCCCGTTGCGGGTATCGTGGATAATTCCGATTTCAGAAACGCACCCTATTATAGGGATTTCAGTTTACGCGAAGTTTACTTCCCGTCCAACTGGACGATGATCGGTCAGTACGCGTTTTTCGGCGCGACGGGTCTTTCGCAAATCTCTTTCGGGGAAAACAGCGTGATAAAGTCGCTCGGCTACGGAACGTTTTACGAATGTGACGCGCTTGTCGATATCGTTTTGCCCGCTAGCTTGGAAAATATAGGCGAAAGCACGTTTACGCAGAGTGCAAAACTGCGCAGCGTGCGGTTTGAAGAAGGTTCTAAGCTTAAAACCATAGGAAACCGCGCGTTCGGTAACTGTTTCGAGCTCGTCAGCATCGACTTGCCCGCCGGTCTCGACTTTATCGACCAAAGCGCATTTTATTACTGCGTAAAGCTGGAAAGCATCGTTTTGCCCGACTCGGTCACGGAAATCGCGGCTTTCGCATTCAGCGGTTGTTATGCGCTGTCTTCGGTGAATATCGGCGAAAACAGCAAACTCGATACGCTGGGCACGCATGTGTTCAGTTCCTGTAAAGCGTTAAAGGAAATTTACCTGCCTGCAGGCATTACGACGGTACCGTATAAAGCATTCCAAAGCTGCGGCGCGCTGGAAAAAGTTACGCTCGCGGGTAATATTACGGAAATCGGAGAATTCGCTTTTGAAAGCTGCAATTCTTTAATTATGTTAAACAGCGACGTCGAGGGCGTTGCCAACATTCCCGAATCCGTCGTTACGATTGATAACTACGCGTTCTGCATGACGGGATCGCTCGTCAGCGTGAATTTCGGCGAAAACAGCAAACTGCAAAAGCTCGGTATGTATATGTTTGCGGGCGATAACCCTACTTATAAGTACGAAGAGCCTATGCCGATGTCCCTTGAAAAACTCGTTTTGCCCGTTTCCTTGAAAGAAATAGGGGAAAACCTGCTTTATAAGAATTTCTCCGTGCAAAGCATAGAGGTCGCCGCGGGCAATACCGTGTATGAGTCCGACGGCATGGGATTGTACGTTTCGGCGACGAAAAACCTGCTCGCTTATGCGGCGGGAAATCCCGCTACGGAATATACCGTGCTCGGCGGGACAAAGATACTGCCTTATACGTTCTATAACGCGCAGACCACAAAGGTCGTTCTTCCCGATACCGTTCGGGAAATCGGCGATTTCGCCTTTGCGGAATCGGCATTGACGAATATCGATTTGGGCGAAAACGTCACGCTCCTCGGCGAGCAGGCGTTCAGCGGCTCGAAACTCACTTCGGTGGTTCTTCCCGCTAATCTTACCGCCGTTTCCGTCGGCGCGTTCGCGTTCTGCGAGGATTTGGAAAGCGTGACTTTTGCGGCGGACAGCAAGATTAAATCGGTGGAAGAGGGAGCGTTCGCGTCCTGTACTGCGCTCAAGAGTATCGATTTCGGCGAAAACGGCAGCCTTGAATACATCGGTCAGGAAGCCCTTGCGTATACGGGGCTGGAAAGCGTCGTTATTCCCGCTACGGTAACCGAGATCGGCCGTTCGTCCTTTGCAAACAACGAGTTTTTGAGTTCCGTGACAATCGAGGAAAATTCTTCGTTAAAGACCATCGGCGTGGACGCCTTTGCATATAATACAAAACTGACTTCCTTCAGAATGCCCGCATCGGTGCAGTCGTGGGGAGAATATTCTTTCCAGTTTACGTCGGCGCTTAAGGACTTTACGTTCGAAGAGGGATTCTCGCTCGCAAAACTGCCGAACGGCGTGTTCCATACGTCGGGACTTTCCCAAATAGAATTGCCCGATAGCATCAACGAAATCGGCGAATATGCCTTTGCGTTCACGAATTTTGTTTCTTTCGAAACGAGTGTGGACGCTGTGGGAAAATACGCGTTCTATCACGCTTCCTCGCTCGAAAGCATTACGTTTACGGGCGGCGTGACGCAGTTCGGTATCCACACGTTCTCGGAATGCGGTAAGCTCACTACGGTGATTTTGCCCGAAACGCTCAGCTATATCGGTAATTTCTCATTCAATAAATGCAGTTCGTTGCAGGAAATCGTATTGCCCGCATCGGTCGACCAGCTCGGTATGTCCGCTTTCAGAGACTGCACTGCGCTGGAAAAAGTTACGTTAAAGAAAAACGGCGTCACGGCGACCGACGGAACGGCGTTCGGCGGTTGCAATGCGCTGGCGGAAATACACGTGCCCGCTAACGTCGTGCAGCTTTATAAAAGCGACGCGGGCTGGCTGAATTTTGCAAGCATCATAGTCGGCGATCCTGTTTGAGGAGGTGACTCGTTACGAAAACAAATAAAATATTAAAATGTTTTTGTGCTTTATTGTTGTTGAGTTGTTTTGCGTTTTTCCTGTTTGCCTGCAATGAAAAACCTCAAAACCCCGCAACGGAAACCTATACGGTGGTGTTTCACGATGGCGCGACGAATGTCGCGGAAAAACAGGTGCAAAAAGGCGGTACGGTATCCGATTTGCCCGTCGTTACAAAAAACGATTACACTTTCGCGGGCTGGATGATCGATAACGATCCGTCCCGTCCGTTTGACGAAAATACCGTCGTAAATTCCAACATGGACGTTTACGCAGCATGGAGCAGGGTTTACGCCGTTTCTTACGATCTGCAGGGCGGTACAGGCCCGACGGAAGGAAAGGAATACAGCGCGAAATCGGGCGAGAAGATAATTCTTCCCGGGGAAGAGGGGTTTGCCAAAGGCGAGCTCGGGCTGTATGCGTGGTCTGACGGCGGTGAAGAATATGCGCCCGGTTCCGAATATACGATGCCGAGCGTTGATTTGACGTTTACGGCGGTGTGGAAAACGGTTTATACCGCGACTTTCGATATTGCGGGCGCCGAGGGAGAAACTCCCGCTGCTATGCGTTCGACGCGTTCCGTCGTTCTGCCGAGCGGGGACGGCCTCGTCAAGGACGGATATGAATTTGTTGGCTGGTCGGACGGCGAAAACAATTATGAAGGCGGAGAGCCGGCCGCGTTGAAAGCGGACGTGACGTTCAAAGCGTTATTCAAAGGCGCGTATACTGTGACGCTCGATCCCGACGGCGGCACGCTGACGGGAGAAACGCAATTTACGAAAACCAGCGGAGAAACCGTGTTTTTGCCGTTGCCCGAAAGAGATTCCGAATATGAATTCCTTTACTGGAGCGACGGGAAAAATCATTACGACGCGGAAACAGATTATATTGTCGGATACGAAAACGTAACCTTGAAAGCGGTATGGGAAATCCCTGAATATACCGTTAATTTCGCGGATTGGGACGGTAAAATTTTTGCCACGCAGAAAGTGGAAAAAGGCAAGGACGCAACGGAACCCGATACGCCAATCACTTCCGTTAAGGAATTTAACGGATGGTCGCAGCCGCTGACGGGTATCAGCGGAGATTGCACCATCACCGCGACATACGATTTTACGACTTATTCCGCCGATGTGTTTACTTTTACGGAAAGCGGCAGCGGCTATTTGCTTTCCGCC
Organism: uncultured Bacillota bacterium; assembly: GCA_949290895.1. Lineage (GTDB taxonomy): Bacteria > Bacillota > Clostridia > Christensenellales > Borkfalkiaceae > UMGS775. The sequence goes on along the minus strand of CASETU010000065.1, from coordinate 17,578 downwards.
ATCGACAGCAATTTCAGAAAGACTCTGTCTGAATTCGATTTTCCCGCGACCTATCGCGGCAAACTGGTCACAGGTACTACCGACGGTAAAAACGGCGGATTGTTTTCCAGCAGCGACAGCATTGAAAAAGTCGTATTCCCGTCGACTTATGTCACGATAGGCGATTTTACTTGCTACAATCTGCGCAAACTGACGGAAATCGTCTTCGGCGGAAACGAGCAAACGTTCGGCGAAAAAGCCTTTGCTTACTGCTGGGAACTGCCCTCGTTTACCGTGCCCGCCTCGGTAACGGAAATGGGTTCGCAGGCGCTGTGGGCGCTTACCAACGTAACTTCGTTTGCGGTAGAAGAGGGGAACGAATATTTCGCCGTCAATGCGGACGGCGTTTTGACGGATAAAGCCGGCACGACGCTGCTTTATTATCCGTTGGGGAATACGCGCGAATCTTACGAAGTGTCTGCGGACATCGTGGCAATCGCCGATTACGCGTTCAATCACGCCGGCGTGTTTTTCTACGGCAGCGGCGAAGGCGACGAGCCTTATTATCTCTTCTCGCTGACCTTTGCTGCGGGGAGCAAGCTGGAAAAAGTCGGCGAATACGCCTTTTCCTATACAAAGTTCGACGTGACTTTCCCGTCCTCGCTGAAGACGGTCGGTAAAAACGCCTTCCGCGAAATGTACGGCGACGTTATTTTGAGCGAAGGGATTGAAACCGTCGGCGACGAAGCGTTCCACCTTTACAGAGGGGAAAACGTTTCTCTGCCGTCAACCGTCAAAAATTTGGGCAATTATGCTTTTGCGGAGTGCACGCATCTTTTGAATATCGTTTTCCCGAACGGTTGCAACGTGGAAACGATAGGCGATTATGCGTTTTACGAATCGCAAAAGATCACAAGTTTCGATTTTTCCAAGATCAGGACGATCGGTACGTACGCATTTTCGGCAAGTATGGGATTTGCGATGTACCTTGCGGGAACGTTGCAGTTCCCCGCTTCGATCGAATATATCGGGGACTTTGCGTTTTCCATGAATGCGGATATCACTTCCGTGGTCTTTGCAAACAATAACCGCCTGACTTATCTCGGCATGGGCGCGTTCGGCGAATGTCCCGCTCTCGAATCAGTGGATTTCGGCGTTTCTTCCGCGCTGACGGCGATACCCGATTATTGTTTTTATATGTGTGAATCGCTGAAAAGCGTTCGTTTTTCCGATAAGATCGAAACCATCGGCATGCTGGCGTTCGGCGGCGACGAGGACGCTTCTTTGGGTACGAGATACGTTAAGCTGACGGAAGTGGTGTTTCCCGCATCGCTCAAGGGCATCATGAGCGGCGCATTCATGTTCTGTTACGACCTCGAAAGAGTCGTATTCCAAGGCGAAAATTTACAAACCATCGGCGGAACGGCGTTCAAGTGCTGTGAAGCGCTGACGGAAATGAATCTTCCCTCCAGCGTTACGAAAATCTATCCGCAGGCGTTCGAGCGGTGTTATGCGCTCAAAAACCTCACCGTCGCGGGCGGCAGCTATCACATGAGCGGCGGCGGGCTTTATGAAAATGCGACGGGTACTTTGCTCTTTGCTTACGTAGGCGACGACGGCGCGTTCGTCGTGGAAGACGGGACGAAGATCATCGAAGATTATACGTTCTATCAGCATGAAAAGATCGTGAAAATATCCATTCCCGCGTCTTTGGAAGAAATCGGGGATTATGCGTTCAATCAGGCGTATGCGCTGACGACGGTGGAACAGGCGGAAAACGGTTCGCTCAAGACCATCGGGAATTACGCGTTTGCGGGCAGCATGCTGGAAACCGGGCAGAAGATGCACGTCAAGTCTTTCCGTTTCGACGAGGGGCTTGTTTCCATCGGTCAGGACGCATTTTTCAGAAACGTCGATATGACTACGCTTTCTTTCCCCGCGTCTCTCGAGACCATCGGCGGGTACGCATTCTACGGAATGACCTCGCTCGAAAGCATCGAATTCGCGTCGGACAGCAAGCTTACGGTGTTGCCTACGGCGGGATTTTACAACGCGCCCGCGTTGAAAAAAATCGTCTTTGGCGCGCGCTCGGCGCTCACGGAAATTAAAGGTATCTGTTTTGCGCAGTGCAACGCGGTAGAGACGTTGGTGCTCACTTCGTCCGAAGTGGTGACCACTTCCGGAGGCAGCGCGTTCGTTTCGGAAGCTGCCACCGTTTACGTGCCGGACAGACTGGTCGATTCTTATAAAACCAATCCGTTCTGGAAAAGTTTCGACATACGCGCAAATTCGCAGTACGTCGGTTGAAGATAATGGCTGAGACGCCATAGGCTAACAAAAGGAGAAAACAATGTCAAAAGGTCTCAAGAAAAACATAAACCTGCTGGTCGTGGCTTTCTGTATTTTCTGCCTCGTTTTACAGGGCGTCGGCGCGCCCGGCGTGGCGGAGTTTTTACAGGATAGCGAAAGCGGCGACAGCGGCGTGCGCGTTTCCTACGAGGACGTTACCGGAGAGGTGGAGTCGCTGGCGCAGGAACAATCCCTGAACGCAGTGACGGAAGAAACCGCCGTCCCGAGTGCGGACGACATCGTCACCGTCATCGTGGAACTGAGCGGCAAGCCGATGCTCGATCTTGCCGAAGAGCACAACGTGTCCGTGCAGGAAGCGCTTGCTCTCGACGAAGGGCTGGTAAATCTTAAATCGCTTGAAAGAGTGCGCAACAACGTTTTGCAGTCGGCAAGCCGCATCATTTTGGAAAAGGGTTACGATTATTCCACGGTATTCAACGGTTTTTCCGCGAAAATCCGTTATCGCGACCTCGAAAGGCTGGAAAATTACGCTAACGTCAAGCGCGTGATGCTTTCGGATACTTACAGCATTCCCGAAGCCATTACGGAAAACGAAGTCGACGTGCACGAAACGGGTATCTTCAATTCCGAGGGCGTCGGATACGACGGTACGGGTACTGTGATAGCCGTTCTGGATACAGGTACGGATTATACGCACGAAGTGTTCGACATGGAACTCGATCCCGATACCCTCGCCATCGATAAGGACCGCGTGGCGGCGCTTGCGCCGACCCTTTCCGCGACGGCGCTTTCCAAAGCGGAAAACGAGATCATCGATGAAGACGACCTTTATATCAGCTCCAAACTGCCGTACGCATACGATTACGCCGATCACGATACCAACGTCTATCCCGTCAACTCGCACGGAACGCACGTCGCGGGCATCATCGCGGGACAGTCTGAGACCATTACCGGCGTAGCGACAAAAGCGCAGATCGCCACGTTTAAGGTCTTTTCCGACGCGGACGAAGGCGCTCCGCAGGACGCGATCCTCGCGGCGCTGAACGACGCGGTCACGTTTGGCGTGGACGCCATCAACATGAGTCTCGGCTCGTCTTGCGGATTTACGCGCGAAGAGGACGAGGCGGGAGTCAACGAAGTTTACGATAAGATCGAGGAGGCGGGTATCTGTCTCGTCGTTGCCGCAAGCAACGATTATTCTTCCGCTTACGGCGGCGCGCACGGAAACACCAACCTCGCGTCCAACCCCGACTCGGGTACCGTCGGCTCGCCCGCAACGTATTCCGCGGCGCTTGCCGTCGCTTCCATCAGCGGCGTCAAGACGAAGTACATGATCGCGGATAACGAAAAGGAAATTTACTTTACCGAATCGAGAAAAATCGGACAGGAAGACCCCAACGACTTTGTGGCGGGAATTCTGAAAGACAAGACGGAAGGCGAGTTCGAATATGTCGTGATCCCGGGCGTCGGACTTTCCGGAAACTATTCCGGGATAGACGTAAACGGCAAGATCGCCGTCGTCAAGCGCGGTTCCAACTCCTTTGAAGATAAGGTGAAAATAGCGCAGGATAAGGGTGCGGTCGGCGTCATCATTTATAACAACGTCTCCGGCAGCATAAGTATGTCGGTCGGTACGGCGGACTATATACCGAGCTGTTCCGTTTCCATGGACCTCGGCAATTTCCTCGTGAGCAAGGGGTCGGGAACGCTCAAGTTCTCCACTTCCTATCTTGCAGGGCCGTTCATGTCGGACTTCTCGTCCTGGGGCGTTTTGCCGAACCTGGAGCTTTCTCCCGACATCACGGCGCACGGCGGCGAAATCTATTCGGCGGTCGCGGGTACGACAGAATACGGCACGTACAGCGGAACGTCCATGGCTTGCCCGAACCTCGCGGGCGCGCTCATTTTAGTGCGTGAATACGTCAAGAACTTCGATAAGAGCCTTACGACGAGCGAAGTGCGCGACCTTTCTTACAGCCTGATGATGAGCACTGCCACCATCGTCAACAACGAAGAAGGCAATCCTTATTCTCCCAGAAAGCAGGGCGCGGGACTTGCTGACATTAAAAAGTCCGTCACTACGCAGGCATATCTCACGGTGGACGGCTGCAACAAGCCGAAAGCTTCCTTAGGCGACGATCCCGAAAAAGCGGGTAAATATACTATTACTTTCAATATCGTCAACGTTTCTGGCAACGCGCTCAGCTACAACATCAACCCCGTCGTGATGACGGAAAGTATGTCGAGCGACAACAAGACCGTTGCCGAAAAGTCATATCTTTTCGAAGATGCGCAGAAGAGCTATTCCTGCCAGGTCAAACAGGGTTCTGCCACGCTCAACGGCAGCAAACTGAGCCTGCAGGGGTACAGCGAGGCGACGATCACCGTTAACATCAGCCTCACGGAAGAAGATAAAGCATATCTCGATAAGAATTTCGTCAACGGCATGTATGTGGAAGGCTATGTACAGCTCGAATCTTTCAATGCCGATAAAATCAACCTGAACCTCCCGTATCTCGCTTTCTACGGCGACTGGACGGCTGCGCCCATGCTGGACGTTTCGGCTTACGAAGTGGGTGAATCGGCGATAGACGATTCCGTACTCGCAGAAGACAAGCTGGTCGCGGACGTTTACGGCACGCTGCCGATGGCGGGGTTCATGACGACCGGTTCCAACGGCGAAGATAAGATCGGCTACTGGGGAATGGGGGCGTTCTCGTACAACCTCGCTTCGGGTTACACCATGCCCACCACGTTGGAAAGGTACGCGTCGCTGACCACCAACAAGGAAGGCAACTTCGAACTTTACGTCATCAATGCGGGTCTGCTCCGCGGCGCGAAACGGGTGGATATGGAAATCCGCGACAGCGTGACCAACGAACTCATCTGGAGCCACACCGATTACAATGCGCGTAAATCCCATTCTTCGGGCGGCGAACAGACGGGCGGTTCCGTCATTGTGGAATTCGACGCGAGCGCGCTCAATCTGGCGAACAATTCGAAGTATGTGTTCTCCATGGAATGTTTTCTCGACTGGGACGGCGAACAGCAAAACAACAGGAATACTTTCTCCTTTGAATTTACGGTAGATAACGAAAACCCCGTCCTCACCGACACGAAGGTGCGCGAAGTGGAGGGGAGCAACGGCAATATCAGCCGATACATCGATTTCTCCGTTTACGATAACCATTATCTGCAAGGCTATATCGTTTACACGTACGACGATATTGATGCGGAGGGCAACCTCGTCAATCAAAAACCGCTGATCAGCGGCGTCATTCCCGTAACGGGCGAATACAACGCGACGACGACCGTCACGCTCAATGTGACCAGCTCGTGGCGGCAGGTACAGGACTGCGGCGGCAAACTGTACGTGCAGTTCATGGACTATGCGAAGAACTATTCCACGTATAAAGTCCAGCTCGAACCCTCCGAGGTCATGAAGCTGGAAAAGACGCGTACCGCTAAGGACGAATACAGCATTTCGGTCAACGGTCAGCTCGATTTGAACGACTATATCCGCGTGATGACCAAGATCGGCGACGATTATTTCGAAGATTACATGACCTACGATCTGGTGTGGACGAGCTCCAATCCCGAAGCGGTGGAAGTAGTCGACGGATTGGTGACGGGACTTCAAGCCGATTCCACTTCGGTGATAACCGTCAGCGCGGCGCAGGACGCGTCGGTCAACTTGACATTCACGATAAACGTAACGTCGCAGGTCGGGGAAATCAAACTTACGGGTCTGAAACTTTCCGATACGGCGCTCAAACTCGAACGCGGCGAAAGCGCGACGCTGGAAGTCGCCGTCGAACCGTATAATTACGATAAGGACGTTACCGTGACCTGGACGAGCACGAGTGCCGACGTAACGGTCACCGTCGACAAGGATAACCCCTTTAAGGCGACGGTTTACGCAAAGGAATCGGGCGGCGCGACGGTCCGCGTGAGCGTCGACGGCAGCTTTATTTCGGCGTTCTGTACGGTGGAAGTCAAGCAGGAATTTACCGTGGACGGCGTGTATCTGCGTTCCTATACGGGGCGCGGTGACGAGAACGGCGTGGTGGAAATTCCGGACGATCTCGGCATCTCGTATATTTATCCGTACGCTTTCATGAATAACAAGTATATTACGAAGATCATTATTCCCGAAGGCGTGCAATATCTCATGGAAGCGAGCATTTACGGGTGCGACAACCTGACGGAAGTCGTATTGCCGGAGTCCTGCGAAGAAGTACAGACTTGGGCTTTCGGTTGGTGTCCGAATCTCGAAAAAATCAATCTCGAAAACGTCAAGATCATCGGACAGCTCGCGTTTTATAACTGCGCGAGCCTGACGGAAATCGACTTGTCGAATACCACGTTCATCAAAGAAAGAGCGTTCGCTATGTGTACGAGTTTGAAAACGCTCGATCTCGGCAAAGTCGGCGTCGTGGGCGACTACGCGTTTGCGGGCTGCACGGGCTTGAAAGAACTCGTCATTCCCGCGCATACTTCCACGGGGCTGGCTGCGTTCTCGCAGTGCAACTCGCTTAAGACCGTGACGGTTCTGGCGGACAACGTGGGGAACGGCGCGTTCTACGCGTGCACGGGGCTGACCGACGTTTACTTCTTGAACGACGTGGACAGCATCGGCATACAGGCGTTTGAAGGCTGCTCTTCGCTGAAAAACGTGAACTTCGGCGGCGGCGTGTACGAAATCAGCTCCCGAGCGTTCTATAACTGCAGTTCCCTTAAGGAATTCACGCTGCCTGCGGATCTCACCGTCCTCGGTCAGTTCGTGTTCAGCAGTAACAATAACTTAACGACCATCAACGTGGATAAGGACGCGAAGATCGGCGAAGTCGACATCGCGGCGTTCTACGGCAACGGCGTTACCGCTTACAACGTGGAGGAGGGCAACAAGTTCCTTTCTTCTCAGAACGGCGTGCTCTACGATAAGAACATGACCAAGCTTATAGCCTTCCCGTACGCAAAGACTGCAACGGTATTTACCGTTCCCGACAGCGTGCGCACTATAGGTTCTTCGGCGTTCGCGGCGAATACGCGCGTCGGTTCGGTGGATTTGAATAACGTCGAGCGCATCGAAGATTACGCGTTTTACTCTTCCACTTCCATTCAGGTGGAAAACTATGAAAACGTAAAATATATCGGCGACTATGCATTTGCATCTTCTGCGATAACCACATTGCCCGTCAGCGAAAACACCGAATATATCGGGGAAGCCGCTTTTGCGCAATGCACGAAACTGACGGATAAGGAGCTCGTCCTTTCCGATAATCTCAAACATCTCGGCGCATTCGCGTTCACAAAGTGTTCGTTCACTTCCGCGGCGCTCGGCAACGGTCTGGAAGAAATCGGTTCGAGCGTGTTCTCTGGTTGCGCTTCGCTGGCGCGAGTGGAGCTGGGCGATACCGTTAAAGAACTTACGGACGAAATGTTTGCGGCTTGCACGTCGCTGCGTTCCGTCGTAATTCCCGACAGCGTGCAAAAACTCGGCGTCGGCACGTTCTACGGCTGTACGGCTTTGAGCGACGTCACGCTTTCGCAGTCGCTGACGGAAATCGAAGATTACGCTTTCGCGGGTACGGCGTTTAAGAGCATCGACCTGCCCGAAACGGTAACGCATATCGGCGATTACGCTTTCAACGCCTCGCAGTTGGAAAGCATCGACTTTACGAACATTCAGACCATCGGCAAGGCGGCATTTACGAAGACGAAGATTTCTTCGCTCGTTTCCGAAGCGGTGGTTTCGGTAGGCGAAGGCGCGTTCAACGTCTGCAGCGGTCTCGAGGAAGTCGATCTTCCGAACGCTGCCGAAATCGGTGTTTCCGCGTTTGAAGGGTGCAGCGTGTTGGCAAGCGTGAACCTGCCCGCCGCCGTCAGCATCGGCGATAAGGCGTTCAAGGCTTGTACGGCGCTCACCGAAGTTTCCCTGCCCGCCGCCACTGCGGTGGGGGACGAAGCCTTCATGAACGCTACGGTTCTTGCAGAAGTTTCTCTGCCCGCCGTCGAATCTTTGGGCGACCTCGCGTTCTCGGGCACGGCAATCAAAACGCTGTCTCTGCCCGCCTCGCTGACTGCGATTTCCGAACAGGCGTTCAAGGGCGCTTCCGGCTTGCAGTCGATTTCCGTCGCGGAGGAAAACCCGACCTATTTAAGCGAGGACGGCGCGGTGTATTACAAGAACCTGGGCAACCTCTTTACCCTTGTGGCTTATCCCGAAGGCAAGGAAGACGCTTCCTATACCGTGAAAAAGCGCACGGTTAAAATCGGCGCTTACGCGTTTGCGGGCAACAAGTATCTCGAAGAGCTGGTTCTGCCCGAACACGTGCGCATCATCGGCGCGGCGGCGTTCTACGATATGCCCCTGCTTAGCAGTATCGTGCTCAATTCGGTGTCCGCTCCGATTTTGGAATGTTACGCTCCGACGGAAAAGGAAGGCGTGCTTTACGAATACAACAACTTCCCCAAGGCGATGGGCGAAAGAATGGATATCACCATTCAGATACCGTCGAATAACGAGGGCTACGACAACTATATCTGGCAAAATTACGTGGGAGAATATCTCCTGCCGTACGGCGAAGTGCAGGTAGCGCAGAACGCGCTCGACTTTATGGACCGCGTCGCGGCGCTGCCCGAAACCGTCACGTTGGAAAACAAGGCGGAAATCGAAAGCCTTGCCAAGATATACAACACCTTGTCCGCCGAACAGAAAAACTTCGTGAGCGGCGGATATGACGGAACGAATTATCAATCGCTCCTTTCCGCGGCACAGGAAAAACTCGCCGCGCTGGAGGTCGAAACGCCCGAAGAACCCGAAACGCCTGCGGACACGGGCAAGAAAGGCTGTAATTCTTCCGCACAGTCGGGTACGGCGGCGCTCGCCGTTTTGGCTATAGCGGCGGCGGTTTTGGCGGTTCGGAAACGTAAAACGGAGGATAAATAATATGAAGAAAATCGCTTTATTGATTTTATGCCTCGCGACGGCAATCGGGTTTACCGGATTTGCCGCATGCAGCAAGGGCGAAAAGTACACCCTCACGTTTTACACCAACGGCGGCACGGAAATCCAAGCTTTGGAGCTGAAGGAAGGGGAGAATATCCCCGTTCCCGCGGTTCCCGAAAAGGAATATTTTACTTTTGAAGGCTGGTACGAAGACGGGGATTTGGAAAATAGATTCCTGCTCTTCGGCGAACCGATGCCGGCAAAAAATCTGACGGCTTACGCGGCGTGGATTCCCGATGAAAGCGTGAAGATCACCTACGACGCGCAGGGCGGCAGCGAAGTGAAAGTCAGCGTCGGCACGGTGGGCAGCGTTCTGCTTGCCCCCGAAGAACCCGTCCGCGAAGGCTATGCTTTCGGCGGCTGGTACACCGAAAAGGAATGCACGAACGCCTTTGCGTTCACCGTGTTTCCCGCAGAAAACATGACTTTGTACGCGAAATGGGTTAACGATCCCGCGTATGTATACGTTACTTATAACGGCAACGGCCGCGAAATCGCGAAGATTGCCGTTAAGAAAGGCGCAACGGTTGAAGAAACCGCGTTTTTCGCCGACGACATCGTCACCAACGGCTGGTTTGTTGACGAAGCGATGACTTCGCCTTTCGTCTTCGGCAACGCGGCGTCGGAAAACATCGTGCTGTATACTTCTTATTACACCGAAGGACTGAAGATTTCCGACGGCGCGATCATCGGCTACGACGGAACGTCGGAAAACGTCATCGCTCCCGCGGTCTATGAAGGAAAGTCTGTCACCGCCGTTTCCGACCGCGCGTTCATCGACAGCGATATCGTTTCGCTGGTCTTGCCCGAAAGCATCGCCTCCGTCGGCAGGGAAGCTTTCTACGGCGCGGAATATCTCACGAGCGTCAACCTCGGCGCAAATTTGAAGAGCATAGGGGAATACGCGTTTTATCGCAATACCCGTCTCCGCTCTTTCGGCGACATCTCTTCCGTTACCGCTATCCCCGCGGGATTGTTCCTCGGTTGTGCGAACCTTACGGAGATCGCCCTTTCCGATAACGTGACTTCCGTCGGCGCGCAGGCTTTTGCCGGGTGCGAGCGCATTGCGGAAATGGTTATTCCCGACGGCGTGAGCGCCGTTCCCGATTCGCTCTTCGACGGCTGTACGGCGCTGGAAAGCGTCACGCTGCCCGCGTCCATGACTTCCTTCGGCAAGAACGTGTTCGACGGCTGTAAGAGCCTGCAAAACGTCTCGCTCGACGCGGAAAACAAAAACTTTTCCCTGCGGGACGGAAACCTTTGTAAAGGCAGCGAATTGCTTCTTTATATAACGGGCGCAAAGACGGACGATACCTACTATGTTCCCGCTTCCGTGGAAAGCATTGCGGCGGGTGCGTTTGCGTATAATCGCAACCTGAAAAGCGTCGTGGTTCGGGAAGGCACCGCTATAGCGTGCGGCGCGTTCAAGGATATTCAAAACCTCGAAACACTCGTTATTCCCGTCATCGGCGACGGTGCGGAAAACGATTATCTCGCCTACATTTTCGGCGCTCCTGCGCGCGAAACGGAGGGCGGAAGAAGCATGTGTATCCCTTCGACGCTGCAGTCGGTCACCGTCACGGGCGACGTGGAAAACGTCAGCGATTACGCCTTTTACGGTGCGCTGGGATTAAAGGAAGCCAAGGGAATGGACAAAGCCGTTTCCGTGGGGGATTACGCCTTTGCTTATACTGCGCTGGAAAGTTTCCAAGTGCCCGCAAATTTACAATCGTTCGGTGAAGGCGCGTTTGCCGGCACCAAAACGCTTTGGGAGTACACGCTGGGCGAATCTTCGATATACAGCGTATACGAAGGCGCGCTTTACAATAAGGAAGGCACGCGGCTCATCAGTTTCCCCGCAGGCAGAACGCAGGCGGTTTTTACGGAAAATCTGACGAGCATCGCGAGCTACGCGTTTACCGATACGCTGATTTCCGAAGTCGTTTTGCCCGATACCGTGACGGATATCGAGTATAACGCGTTCAACGGCTGTACTTATCTCGAAAAACTCACCGTGCCGTTTATCGGCAACGGTTCCGACAGGCAATATCTGCCGTACATTTTCGGCGCGTCGGTCAGCTACACGACCGACGAAGAAGGCAAGTACGACGATATCCGCATCGTCAATTCGGAAAAACTGCCCGCAAACCTCAAGTCCGTAACGGTCACGAAACCCGTCGTCAAAGTACCCGACTTCGCGTTCTACACGATGGTGTCGATAGAGGAAGTCAATTTACCCGAAGGTCTGGAAGAATACGGCGCGTACTCCTTCTGCTTTACGGGGCTGAAGGAACTCAGTGTTCCCGAAGGCGTCAAAGTCATCGGCGATATGGCGTTTTCGCAGTGTATTTTCCTCACTTCCGTGACTTTCCCGTCTACGCTTACGAAAGCGGGCGAGGGCTGTTTCGCACTCGATTTGAGCCTTGCGGAAATAACGTTCAGCGAGGGGATTACCGAAATAGGCGACATGATGTTCTATGCCTATACGGAAACCGACCCGTCTACGGGCAACTCCATCAACTCGTCTTCGCTCAACTGTAACATCGTCATTCCCGCTTCGGTGGAAAAAATCGGACAGTTTGCCTTTTTCGGCGCGGGCATCGCGTATGATTCGTCTACGGGCAAATATGTGCGCAACCCCGGGTTTGCGGTGAGTTTTGCCGAGGGCAGCAAGCTTAAGACGGTAGGACCCAGCTCGTTTACTTATTCGGGATTGGCAAAAATCGAATTGCCCGCCACGGTGGAAACCATCGGCGCGCAATCCTTTGCGGAAAACAACTACCTTGAAGAAGTCGTGATCGGCGACGCCGTCAACGGCAGTGCGCTCACGCTTATCGACGAGATAGCGTTCAGTTACGACGAACTTTTAACTTCGTTTACGGTATATTCCGAAAACGTTCCGCAGATGGCCGTAAAGGAATATAAACCGACGGAGACGACTACGGTTTATCTCAATGCGTTTTATCTCAGCAACAGCGTTAAGATCTACGTGCCCGCGCAAGCCGTGAGCGGCTACGCGGCGGCGGAAGGCTGGAAAGACCTTGCGGCGAACATCGCGGCGATCGAAGGAGAATAAAAAGTGAAAAAACGTTTTATCGTGATATTTGCCTTTGCGCTGTGTGTTTCGGCATTCACGCTGGCGGGCTGTTCGCAGCACCGCCTGATGCAGGAAGACCTCGTCGAGATGGGGTATGTGCACGAAGTGGTGTTCGACCTTGCAGGCGGCAAGATCGGCGAGCGGGAGCAGAGCATACTGCAGGTAAAGGATAATTCCTATCTTCCCGAACCGGGCAGCACGCCGCTCATCGCGGCGCCCGTGCGCGAAGGTTATACCCTGAACGCTTATTATCGCGGCGAAAAGGACGAAAACGGCAACATCACCTACGGCGAGCGTTGGGATTTCGCGACCGACCGCGTCAGTTCCGATATAACGCTTTATGCGAAGTGGAACGAAAATTATTCCCTCGTAGTGCATTACGGCGAGAACTTCTCTTTAAGCAAGACGTTCAATGTGTCGCAGACATCCGAGGGAGAGGCGAAACCCGTTACCAGTCTGAATCTTTCGGACGTTACCGTCATCGCTTATTATGCGGACAAGGAAAAGACGCAGCCCGTAACGCTGCCGTATACGCCGCCTTGCACCGCGGAAAAGCCGCAGTGCGACATCTATGCGGATACGCTGGCGGGGAACTGGAAGATCGTGGATTCGGCGGACGATTTCAGCATCTATGCCGCGACCAACGTATACCTTGCGGCGGACGTCGATTTCGGCGGAGAGGAAATATCCTTCCCCGATACCTACAGCGGCAAGTTCTACGGCAACGGATTCAAACTGAGCAACTTTAAGGTCGTAAGGGAACTGAAAGGAAAATACGACGTTTCGGCGGGTATCTTCAACGAACTTTCCGATAACGCGGAGATCAGGGACGTGACTTTTGAAAACGTTGTGCTGGAAGTTTCCCTGACGAACCCCATCGTTACCGATTATTACGCGGGTATGCTGGCGGGGCGTGCGGGCGAAAACGTAGCGCTTACGAACGTAACGATTTCGGGCACGTTTACCTGCACCGTTATCGAAGAGCATTTCGATAAAACGGACGTTTCGCCGTTTATCGGATTCCTTCCCGACAAAGTAGATATTTCGACGTGCGATTTTACGGGCGTCGTCATCGATAAAATAAAATCAAATTAAACAAGGTTATTGCAAAGGAGGCATTATGACAGGTAAAAAATGGCTTCGTACGCTTGCGGTGTGCGTCAGCGCAACGCTTATCGCAAGCGCCACGTCCGCGCTCTTCACGGGCTGCGGCAAGAAAGTAAGCAACGAAAAAACGCCGCTTACGCTCAGTTCCGAACCGCTTGACGGCGTGTTCAACCCGTTCTTCTATACCGCGGGTCCCGACGGCACCGTCGTGGGGCAGACGCAGATCGGCATGCTGTCGAGCGACATCAACGGTCAGATGGTCGCGGGAAAAGACCAGCCGTGCGTCGCGCTCGATTACAGCTACGTGACGACGGGCACGAAAAACGACATCGTCCCCGGGGCTGACGACGAATATGCAAACTATTATACCGATTATTATTTCGCCATCAAAAACGGTCTGAAATTCAGCGACGGCACGCCCCTCACCATTAAGGACGTTCTGTTCAACATGTACATGTATCTCGACCCCGCTTATACCGGTTCGAGCACGATGTATTCGGTAAACATCAAGGGCCTTGCCGCGTACAGAACGCAGAAACTCGACAAGGCGGAGCAGGAGCAGTTCGAGTCTTACTTCGATACCGAAGCCGAAACCCGTATCAACGCCATTTTGAGTTGGGCGAAGGACGATAACAGCACGTGGGCGACCCTTTCGAACTACGGCGAACACACCGAAGAAGATATCCTGAAAGCGCACGAGCTTTTCAAAGAGGAATTGCAGTCCGACTGGAATACCTCGCAGGAAAGCGTAAAGGATTACGAAAAGTACGGATTCACCCAGGGCTGGGAAGTGTTCTTGTATCTGTACGGCTCGGCGGGCGGCATCACCGTCACCACCGAAAAGGACGGACAGGGCAACGTTTCGTATAAAGTCGATTACAACGGAACGGACAAAATGGAACATACCGAAAGCTTTTTGGTGAATTATATCTACAACAACATGGTCGGCGATTATAACAGCGCGTCGTCTGCGTATAAAGACAACATCTCCGCCATCGTTTCCTACTATGCGACGGCGAACACCCTGCGCACCTACCTCGTTTCCAAAGCCATCACCGACTATTTTGCCAACGCGGAAATGGCGGTGACGACCATCAGCGGCATCACCGTGGAAAAGGGCAGCTCTCTGCCGCAGGCGGACGGATCAAACAAGGCGTTGGGAGAGGAGTGCGATATCCTGCATATCCGTATCGACGGCGTCGACCCCAAGGCGATTTATAACTTCGGTTTCTCCGTTGCGCCCATGCATTATTATTCTTCCACGGCGGACAAGTTCTCGCTGGAAAAGGGCAAGGAATATTTCGGCGTGGAATTCGCAAACGCGGATTTTATGAACGAAGTCAAGGTCATTCAGGTGCCCCTCGGCGCGGGTCCGTACCGTGCCAGCACGGAAGACGGCAGCAAAGCTACCGATAAAATTTCCAAGTCGGATTTCTACCGTAACAACATCGTTTATTACGAGAGCAACGAAAACTTCCTGCTCGGCGCGCCGAAAATCAAAAAGCTGCGCTATAAAGTTATTTCCACCACGCTTTTGTACGACGCGGTGAAGAGCGGGGAAGTGCACTTCGCAATGCCTACGGCTACCAACGAGATGATCGCTAAGCTGGAGAATGTGGATAAGAATTCGCTCGATTACTATATCACCGAAACGCTCGGTTACGGCTACATCGGCGTCAACGCTACCTACGTCAACGAACTGCCTATCCGCCGCGCCATCATGCACGCGATGGATACGAGTTTGTGTCTCGACTACTACGGCGGCGGGCAGTTGGCGGAACTCATTTACCGCCCGATGTCCAAAACGCTGAAAGATTATTATCCCGACGTGAACGAGCCGTATTATGAATACGACGGGACGGGCGCCAAGTCCTTGGAACTTGCGCAGGAAGCCGGATATACCTTGAAGGACGGCGTTCTCACCAACGCCGCCGGCAAAAAACTTTCCTTTACCTTCACCATCGCGGGCGATACCAGCGATCACCCGGCTTACCGCATTCTGGATAACGCCAAGGAAGTGCTCAACAAAGTCGGTTTCGACATCAAAGTGACCACCGACTCGACGGCGCTTTCCAAGCTTTCCAACGGACAGCTGGCGGTATGGGCGGCGGCATGGAGCTCCACGCCCGACCCCGATATGTATCAGGTCTATCATAAGGATTCCAACGCGACGAGTATCCTCAACTGGGGTTATCCGTATATCGAACGCGAAGGAACTTCGGAAGAAAAGAATATTCTCGAAGAACTCGCCGCGCTCATCGAAGACGGCAGGGCGACGGACGTCGTGGCGGAAAGAAAGCCCATCTATGCGGAAGCGCTCGACCTCGTTATGGAGCTTGCCGTAGAACTTCCGACCTATCAGAGAAAGGATCTTTACGTGTTCAAGAACGGACTTTTCGACCTCGACACCTTTACTGAGGCGTCCGCTTATCAGAGCCCCATTTCCGAAATCTGGAAGTTGAGCTTTGCTACAAAATAAGAATGAACGAATGACGGCGTCCGCCGAAAAAATTCGGCGGACGCGTACCCGTTCTCCGTTAAAGGAGAATTTCGGAGAGATTTATGGTTAAATATCTGATTAAGCGAACTCTGTATTCCATCGTGATATTGCTGTTCGTATCGATTATTCTCTATATTCTGATACGCTGCCTGCCGATGGACTACGTAGAAAATAAATTCCTTTCGCAGTCGATACAAGGCACGATCAGTAAAGAAGAACTGTACCGTATCAAAGAACTTTACGGTTTGGCGGACAGTTCCTTTTTAGGTATCTTGCGCGGGTACTGGAACTGGCTGACCAGCGCGCTCGCGGGGGACTTAGGCACGTCCTTCCTTTATAACCTGCCCGTAGGTCAGGTCATTCAGGAACACATGTGGATTTCCTTCGGCGTAGCTATTGCCGCGTATGTTTTGCAGTTCGTCATCGCCATTCCGCTCGGTATCAAGGCGGCGACAAATCAATACGGCGCCATCGACTATTCCACCACCGTTTTCGCCATGATCGGCATTTCGCTGCCGTCTTTCTTTCTGGCGATATTACTCATCAAGGTCTTCGCCATACAGCTCGGCTGGTTTCCCTCGCAGGGACTTTTGGACGCTACGGTGGACTGGTCGGGCAACCCGTTCGGAAAATTCGTCAACGAACTTTGGCACATCATTCTCCCGATGGTGACGATAACGGTCATTTCCATCGGCGGACTCATGCGCCACGCCCGCACGAATACGCTGGAAGTATTGAACCAGGACTACATAAGGACGGCGCGCGCGAAGGGACTTTCGGAAAAGACTGTCGTTTATAAACACGTTTTCCGCAACACGATGGTCCCCATCGTCACGATGATGGCGGGCATTCTGCCCAGTCTTTTCGGGGGTATGATGATCCTCGAAGAGGTGTTCGCCCTCGACGGTATTGGTCAAATCGCCTATAAGGCGCTGAATCAGGGCGATATTCCCTTCATCATGGGCTACAATATGTTTATCGCGATATTGACGGTCATCGGAACGCTGCTTTCCGACATCACCTATATGATCGTAGACCCGCGCATTAAAATCACCAAGTAAGGAGGCGTAAAATGGAAGACAACAAAGAATTACAGCTTACGCCTCAGGGCGAAGAGCCGAATGCGCAGAACAACGCCGCGGAGGAGTCCATTGCCGACCGCGTGCGCATCATTTCCCCGACCAAACTCGTGCTCAAGCGGTTTTTTCGCTCCAAGCTTTCCGTCGTCGGGCTGGTGCTCTTTTTATCGCTCTTTCTCTTTTCCTTTTTAGGTCCCGTGTTCGTGGATTGGGGAGAGACGGAAGTCGATATGTCGGGCGGCGAACCGGTCTACACCATCGTCGAAGTCGACCTCGTAGACCCGGAAGGCAACCCGTATTCCGTCTATACGGTTGAGGTTTTCTACCCGCAGACTAACATTCACGCCGCCGCCATGAGCAAGAGCGTGGACCCCGAAACGGGGGAAGTGCGGGTACATATCCTCGGCACCGACGAAAACGGGCGGGATATCTTCGTAAGGCTGATGTACGGCGGCAGGCTGTCGCTGACGCTCAGTTTCTTCGTCGTGCTCATC
>CASETU010000064.1 GCA_949290895.1 uncultured Bacillota bacterium | reverse complement strand
TTTCAAGACTCATCGGTAAACCTCTTTTCAACCACGCGACTATCGCGTGGTTTTCTTTATACAAAAACGCGGCGCGGAACAAAGTCCGCGCCGCTTAAACTTTTTTCTTTTTAAAGCCGAGCGCACAAATCAAATCGGCTTTCCGAATTCAAAAACAAAACCTTTTTTATACGGTAAAGTTTATTTGACCTGTACCGCCTTGCCGCCCGTAAGCACCAGCATCTTGACCGCCGCCAGCGAATAATCGTTGGCCTCTACGGTGAGCGGCTTATCGATACTGCCGCGCGCCAGCACCTTGACGAATCCCGCGTTGGCAGGCACGAGTTTTCTTTCCTTCAGCTTGTCCACGGTGACAACGTCCCCCGCCTCGAAGTTGGCGGAAATGGTATCGAGGTTGACGATGGCTTTCTTGCCGCCGACGTTTTCGCCTTCTTTCATTTCGATGAAAGTCACCGCAACGTCGTCGGAAACGGCGGTATCCGCCTCCCCGATGCTAATCTTGTTGCGGATAAGGTCTGCGATGTTGACGGGCGTTATCTCCTTGTTTTCCATATCGCCGCGGCTTATCTTCTTCAGCTTGACGAGCCCTTCTTCCAAAAGCGCGTCGGTATCCATATATTCTTCATGATAATCGACCGACGGCACTTCGCCCTGCGGAACATCCGCCAGCATATCCGCGATCAAATCTTTCGCGTAACCGAGCTTTCTTTCGCTCCGAACTTCGAACTTGAAAGGAACTTCTTCGTACTTCGCGCTGTCTTTAACGTCTGCGCCGTGATATTTCGTATCGGCGTATTCCGCGGGGTCGACCGCAAGGAAAAGCTGTATCATCTTGCCGCGCACCGTCATTTTCGCGTAAAGCTTTCTGCCGATACGGAAACTTTCCGCGCCCCAACTGATACGCGCCGTCATCTTTTTATAGGAAAGCAGATAATTTTTGAGTTCCGTATAATAATCCTGCACTTCCTGCACCGACTGAATGAGCCTTGCCTTAAAGCTCCTGTCGTATGTAACCAAAAATTTACCGCTGAACAGTTCCGCCGTCGTCAGTTCGCGTTCGGCTTTTTCCTGCTCGGGTGCCGAGTTTTCCGCGTTTTCTTCCGCCGCTTCTTTTGCTTCTTCCTTTACGGAGTTCTCGGCGGCTTCTTCCTCGGGAGCAGCGCTTTCCTCTACCGGCGCGAGCTCTTCTTCGACGATTTTTTCTTCAACGAGTTCTTCAGGTTCTTCCGCCGCTAAAATCGCGTTTTCCACGACTTCTTCCGCCTCTTCCTCCGCCTGTTCTTCATTTTCGGCGCTCGATTCGGCGTTATCGTTTTCTTCCATATTCTCCTGAACGGACACAGACTCTTCGGTTTCTTCTTCCGTTACCGCCCGCACGTCTTTCTCCACAGACTGCTGCACAGATTCTTCCGCGACGGGAGCGCTTTTTTCCGTTTTAGGAGCGCGTTTGCTCTTGATACCGCCCGCAATCGCCACGATCAAACAGATGACGACGATGCCCGCAGCCACGGCGATCGTAATGATATCGCTCGTTGCCATCAATAAATTCAACATAAATCACCTCACCGTTTTCAGCCCGCCGAAGCGGTCCGTATTTATCATTATTGTATCACCCGCGCCCGTTCTTGTCAATAGCGTAGGGCGTTTATTTTTATAAAAAAGGAAACTTTTTCCGCAAAATCCCATATACGTATGCATTGAAACGCATACATTTGCCGCTTTATACCTCTATTTGCGAAAGCACTTCCCCCACTTTTGCACGGAGAAAAAGATCGCTTTTCGGGTCGGCGGAAGTTTCTGCAAGATTGATAAGAGCGCAAAAATCCCCCTTAAAATATTGCACCAGATACGCCGCGGGATACACCGTGAGCGAAGTGCCGGCAATGATGAGGATATCGGCGTTTTCTATAGCTTGCGCCGCCTTGTTCCACGCGTCTTCGGGAAGCGGTTCTTCATATAATACGACGGACGGCTTGATAATCCCGCCGCAATCGCAATGCGGTACGCCGCTTTGCGAAGAGATTTTTTCCACGCCGTAAGCCTTTCCGCAGCGCATGCAGAAATTGCGGTAAATACTGCCGTGCAGCTCGTAAACCGCTTTGCTTCCCGCCTTTTGATGCAACCCGTCTATGTTCTGCGTGACAACGGCGGAAAGCTTGCCCTTTTTTTCCATCTGCGCGAGCTTTTCGTGCGCAGCGTTGGGCATTGCGTCTACCGCAAGCATGCGCTCCTTATAAAATTCGTAAAATTCTTTCGGGTGTGCGTCGAAAAAAGTACGGCTGAGCATGACTTCGGGCGGATAGCTGAATTTTTGGCGATACAGACCGTTTTCGCTCCGAAAATCGGGGATTCCGCTTTCGGTCGATACGCCCGCACCCCCGAAAAACACGACGTTTTTTGCATTGTTGATCCAGTCTTGTAAAATCTTGACCTTTTCCGAAACCGATTTTTCCATTTTTCACCACGCTTTTTGAATTTATTTACATTCACCGAAAAAAGTAATCTTCAATAATTATCGCCGCGCTCTGCTTTTTCTCTCCGATATTTTTCTTCGTACACGAGTATTTTATTTTCCACCACGCCGCGCATGTCGACGAATTGCCCGAAATCGTAAACCTGCCGCAAAAATTTATATGTTTTATAGTTCGCGTCGATCATGATATTGCCTTTATTTTTCAAAAGCCGCACAAAGTAGTCGACGACTTTTTGAGAATACAACAGCTGACCGTGTTCGTCCCGCAAAGACGATTCGTTAAAATTCTGTTCGTATTTATAAAGGATAAAAACATAATTCTTTTTCAATACGAGTTCAGGATACAAAAAGTCTTTGATTTTAAATTCGTCATAGGCCGGGTCAAATTGGTAGCGGCGAACCATAAAATAATATACTTCCGTAAATACTACTTTTCCGTCCGTCGGGACGACTCTCTTTCTGCAAAAGCTGATATTCAGCCGAATCTTTTTTTTCGATATTCTGACGTTGACGGGCGATAAAATCATACCTATTTGCAAAAGCACTACCATCGCCGCTATCAAAATAGAAACGATTACTACAGAAATGACGCTGTCGGATTGAATTAAAGCAATGATGAGCAATGAAGATATCAATGCGACAACAGATAAAATAACGGCATAACTTATGACGGAAATTTTCCTATAAAACGGAAACCACTGATATCTTTTCAAACGATCCCCCTTTTCGTGCGGCGCGTTATTTTGATTTTGAAAGATATTACACGACAGCCGACGAAATTTTATACATATATTTATATATTATATCAATACAACCGCCGAGTCAAGCATAATCTTCCTTTCCCGTTCGAATATGCGTTTTGTAATACAAAAAGACTTATATAAACACATACAGCCGACGACTTACATAAGTCGTCGGCTGTATGCCAAATATAATCTCACATCTTCATAGTTTTATCCTGCAAACGGGAACGTTCTGCAAAAAAAGCCATCTTATGACTATCCATAGAAACGTCGAGATAACTGATTCCCTCCGTTTCTTCTCCGTTTAGAGCACAATAAAGATCGTGCATCAATCCGGCATCTCCGCCCCCGTGATTACCGTATGCGATTTGCGGATTCAAATTAATTTTCTCCACTTTCCCTGCAAAAAAGCGGATTTCAAGATAATTGTCTTCCATAAGACCGTAAAGTTCAGCCTTTGTACCGTGAATTTTAATATCGCGATAGATTTCCTTGCTGAATGCAGTCATCTGGTGCATAGCGGTTTTATCGCCGTCAAACTTCATAATAGTGACCTGATGGTCCACCACATCGTTATCCGTTTTGAATACGCACTTATCGTATTTCGTATGCCTTAAATGTTCGGCTATCCTCTGCGGAGTCTTTTCGCCGCTCATAAAATAGTTTGCCATCCATTCGTGATCCCGATAGATGCGCAGTGCGTTATAAATACAATCGGAAACTTTACAGTCCGAACAATATTCCGCAGCGCACGCGGGTGCGTTTTCTTCGGTGAAAAAACTCAATTCCCCGAAAGAAGAAATCTCCTTGCACTTTGCGTCCATCAACCAACGGATAATATCCAAATCGTGACAACACTTTGCCAAAATCATAGGACTGCTTTCCTTGCTGTTTCGCCAAGGTCCGCGCACAAAGGAATGAGCCTGATGATAAAAACCTACGTTTTCCGTAGCGCAAAGCGTAACGATTTTTCCTATTTCGCCCGCATCAACGATCTCTTTTATCTTTTTGTAAAAAGGAGTATAACGCAAAACATGACATACAATCACGCGCCGCTTGTATTTTTCCGCCGCAGCAGAAAT
>CASETU010000063.1 GCA_949290895.1 uncultured Bacillota bacterium | reverse complement strand
GATTTGGGCAACCTGGTTTCCCGCACTACGGCGATGATTAACCAGTATTTCGGCGGAACTTTGCCCGCGGCAGGGGAGAAAGAGACTATGGACGGCGAGCTCGTCGCCATGGCGGAAAATCTGCACGATAACGTCAAAAAGGCGATGGACGCCCTCGATTGCCCGCTCGCTCTGACGGAAATTTTCAAGGTCGTTCAGCGCGCCAACAAATATATCGACGAAACCACGCCGTGGATTCTCGCTAAGGACGAAAGCAAAAAAGCCCGCCTTGCGACGGTGCTTTACAACCTTGCGGAAACCATTCGCATCGTGGCGGTCTATTTAAAGCCCTACATCACGAAAGCCCCCGACAAGATACTCGATTGTTTCGGTATCGACGGGAAAAGCGTTACCGATTTTGAAAGCGCGAACAAGTTCGGCGTTTTGAAAGCGGGTACTGCCGTGAAAAAAGCGCCGCCCATTTTCCCGCGCATCGACGTTAAAAAGGAACTTGCCGAAGTCGAGGCGATGGTGAAAAAGGCGCATCAGGAGAAAAAGGAGGCGAAAGCGCCCGAATCCGCTCCCGCAAAAGCGCATGAGATAGCGCCCGCAAAGGAGCAGATAGATTTTGATACCTTCTCCAAAGTGGAGCTGAAAGTCGCGCTCGTGACCGCCTGCGAAAAGGTGGAAAAGAGCAAAAAACTGTTAAAGCTCACGGTAAAGCTGGGCGAGGAAACGCGCACCGTGGTCAGCGGTATCGCCATGGCATATACGCCCGAAGAGATGGTCGGCAAAAAAATCGTCATGGTCACCAACTTAAAACCCGCTAAGCTCTGCGGCATCGTCAGCGAGGGCATGATCGTGTGCGCCGAAAACGAAAAAGGCGAAATTTCCCTGCTCCGTCCCGAAAAGGATATGGAAGACGGCAGCAATATATTCTGATGTTTACCGATATTCATTGCCATATAAACGACGAAAAATATATCCGTAAAGCCGATGTCATAGAAAAAGCTTTGCAGGCAGGGGCGGACAGGCTGATTTGCGCGGGCTACGACATGGCGTCGTCCTACGCCGCGAAGGAGCTTGCCGAACGATTCGACGCAGTGTACTTCACCGCGGGCATTCACCCCGACGCCGAACGCGAGGCGACAAAGGAAAATCTCGCCGCGCTGAAAGCGCTGTGCGCGCACGAAAAATGCGTCGCGGTGGGGGAGATCGGGCTCGATTATCACTACCTGCCCTTCGATAAGGACGGGCAGATGCGTGCGTTTGCCGCGCAGGTCGAACTCGCAAGCGAAGTTTCCCTGCCGTTCGTCGTTCATTCCCGCGATTGTACGGAAGATATGCTCGCGTTTTTGCGTTCGCATGCGCCGCTTTTGCAAAACGGGTTTGTCATGCACTGTTTTTCGGGAAGTGCGGAAACGGCACAAATCCTCTTAAAGCTCGGCGCGTATATCTCCTTTGCGGGGCCGCTGACATTCAAAAATTCCAAAAACTTGCCGCAAATCGCCGCCCTTGTGCCCGAGGAGCGCATTCTCACGGAAACGGACAGCCCGTATCTCGCGCCGCACCCGCTGCGCGGTGAAACAAACGAACCCGCAAACGTGAAGTATGTGGCGGAAAAGCTGGCGGAAATCCGCGGTGTAACGGCGGGACAAATCGCCGCTGCCGTTCGGGAAAACGCAAAGCGCATATTTTACAGGATGGTATAAAAACGTGGATACGTATGTATACGAAATCGACAATAACCTTTATATAAATCTGACGAATAAGTGCTCGAACAGCTGCACGTTCTGCGTGCGCAACGGGCACGAGGCGTATTTCGGCAATAAGCTGTGGCTCAAAAAAGAGCCCTCTGCCGCCGACGTACTGCAGGCGATAGATTACGATAAAAAATATGAACAGGTCGTGTTCTGCGGGTTCGGCGAACCCACCGAGCGCGCGGACGTGTTGGTGGAGATCGCTCGGGCGCTGAAAAAGCGCGGCTATATCACGCGCATCAACACCAACGGGCAGGGCAACCTCATCAACGGCAGGGACATCACGGCGGACTTTGCCGATTGCATCGATTATATCAACGTCAGTCTGAACGCCTCTTCCGCGGCGGAATATCAAAAGATATGCCGTTCCCGTTTTGGAGAAAATGCGTTTGAAGAGCTGCTCTCCTTTGCGGAAAAAT
>CASETU010000062.1 GCA_949290895.1 uncultured Bacillota bacterium | reverse complement strand
TTTCCGAACGGCACATACGCGGCGGACTTGCCACGAGAAAAAAATATCTCAAAAAAAACGACGGTCAATGATAAACCGTCGTTTTTTGTTATAAAATTCCAACAATATGTCAATATTAGTTCTGGTAAAATATACCTTTCTGCATGATCCCCGCAACTACGTCGGCAACTTTTCCTGCAGGGGTTTCGGGTTCGTAAAGCAACCATTTTTTTACTATGGCGATACATCCGCTCGAAACGAAAAGAAAGTAAGAATTCAGCTTTTCTTCGGTAGCGTTTGTAAACATAGTTTTATATATATCCATAAAGATATCCTGACTCATCTGCACGCATTTGTCGATGATTTCGTCGCTGCAGTTTAATAATATCGTACAAAGTCCCGAATTTTCCCGTAAAAGCGAGAAAACCGTCGCAAAAATTTCGGGCGAAAGGAGATTATCTTTATTTTTTTCCATTACTTTTTTGAACACTTCGATAATGGATTCGATGAGTTGATTTTCAAGCTGCTCTTTTAAATCGTAAATATCCATGTAATGGGAATAGAAAGTAGCGCGGTTTATTTGTGCTTTTTCACATAGTTCCCTTACGGAAATGTGGCGTATATTTTTTTGAGAGAGCAAATCTAAAAAAGCATGTTTTATCATGGCTTTCGTCAGTCTTACGCGTTGATCGTATCCTTCGTTTTTCATATAAACCTCCAAAACCGACAGCGCAGATAAAAATGTTGAAAATCTTGATATTTCGGAATGTATGTGTCGGATATTTTAATAAATGAAGAAAAATTGACTGTTGCTTTTTTAAAAAAAGAAATATATACTGTATTATGTAAGAAGTATGATTATTTTATCACAAAAAATCAAAAAATACAAGAAAAATTAAAAGAGGTGCTCAAAATGAAAGAATGTTACTTAATTACGGGGGCGGCTGGGCATCTCGGCAGTGCTGTCTGTTCGCTATTGAAAGACAGGGGGGCGACAGTACGCGGTCTTGCGTACTATACGGACGACGTTAGTTTTGTCGAGGGGCTCGGCGTGGAAATATTCCGCGGCGATGTAACGGATAAAGAAAGTTTAAGACCTTTTTTTGAAGGCGCGGAAGGCTGGTATCTGATACACACGGCTGCTGTCGTGGACATCAACAGCAAGGAAAACGAGCGTATGCGTGAAGTCAACATCGGCGGCACGAAAAACGTAGTGGAACTCGTGAAAGAGTACGGCATAGAAAAAATGGTTTATGTCAGTTCGGTGCATGCGATTCCCGTTTTGCCGCACGGAAGAGTAATGCGAGAAGTGCGTTCGTTCGATCCCGATACAGTAAAAGGGGCTTATGCAAAGACAAAGGCAGAGGCCGCCGAGTATGTAATGGAAGAAATGCAAAGCGGTTTGAATGCTTGTATCGTTCATCCGTCGGGCATTATCGGTCCTTATCCGTCTAAGGGAAATCATCTGGTGCAGATGATAAAAAATTACGTAAAGGGTTTATTGCCCGGTTGCATAAAAGGCGGTTACGATTTTGTGGACGTGCGCGACTGTGCTTTAGGTATCGTCGCGGCGGCGGAAGGAGGCCGCGACGGGGAATGTTATCTGTTGACTGGTGGTTATTATAGCATTATCGAGATGCTGCGTTTGCTGAAGGAAATCACAAACGGCAAACGCGTGGGCGTTTGGCCGAAGTGGATGGCAAAAATGGTCGCGCCTGCCATGGCAAAGGCTGCACTAAGAAAGGGAATGAAGCCGATCTACACTTCATACTCGCTTTCGACGCTGGGAGAAAACGGAAGGTTTTCGCACGATAAGGCGACTTATGAACTCGGGTTTATGCCGCGTGAACTATACGAAACGCTGGAAGATACCGTCAAGTGGCTTTACGACAGCGGCGAATGCGTAAGAAAGCTGAAAAAACAGCGCAAGAAGTACGCGGTCAAGCGCGTAAGTTTAGGTGTATAAAACGCTTGTGCGCGTTATCCGCATTAGGTAAAGAATGAAAAACGGGATAACGCTTGCGAGGGAGACCGAAACGCGCTCGGACGGCTTTCGGTTTCCGATGGAAAAACGATTTCCGCAAAGGAAATTCATGAATATAATTTCTTTCGCGCCCCCGCAAAAAAGGGGCGCGTGTAATTTTAAAAAGTTATGTAAAATTCTTGACAAAGTCCCGTCAAAGTAATATAATGTTAAAGCAATTTGCGGGAAAGTGCTACTGTGGCTCAGTCGGTAGAGCAGCTGATTCGTAATCAGCAGGTCGGCGGTTCGAATCCGCCCAGTAGCTCCACAAAAACGGGTGTAAAATTACACCCGTTTTTTTAATAAATTGCTGGGGATTTTGCGTTTCAAGAAAACTGCGAATTGTGGTACAGATTTTCACGAAAAAAACGTACAACTACCATAATTTGCTCCATAATTCAAAATGACTAAATCGGAATAAAAAACAATCAACCGTGCAAACAAAAAAATAAGGGGATTTTCGGCAGGTCAACCGACGTCGGGCGGTGCTCTGGATTGCGGCCATGGAACGCCGCGGCGGGCTGGATCCGTTCAGAGTAGAGGGGATTTTTAAAAATCTGCCTTTGCATGTGGAAAAATCGCCCGCCACGCGGCGCGGCCGCTATTTAGGCGGGATTTTTGTTGTTATCGCGATTTTCTTATTGCGGGAACGCCTTCGCGGCTCTGCGTGGCAATTTCGGGCTCATTTGGCGTGCCGTTTTTCTTCCTCATTGGATTTCGTCGCGCTCGGCCGTCGAATATCGAGCGGAAATACCCGCTACTATTTGTTGAAAACAGGGTGGCAAAAAATTGCCTCCGTCCCTACGGCAATTTTTTGAGAAATCGGATTTAACACAATTTATTTGAAGCGGTGGCTTTTCCCCCGCTTTTTTGTTTCTTCCTGCAATCGCAAAAACGGAAAAAAATTTGCCTCCGCCGACGGGGCGGACGGGGGCAGGAGGCGGCGGCAAGCCGCCTGCATTTCCTGCCCTCTCGTCCCGTCCCCGTCTTTGCCCCTTTCGGGGCGCTTTGTCAAATTTTTTCTTTTCCCGTTTTTGCTGGCTATAAAACAACATCGGCCGCCCGCGGTCGCGTGGGCGTTTCGGTTTCCTGTTTTTCGGCGGGTGCTCGGCTGAATCGCTGCGCCGACGTCGCAGGGGACGGGGAAATCCAAACGGCCGCCCGATCTATTTCAAGCCGCTTTTCGCTATGCAGGGGAAAAAGTGAACTGCCTGGCGAAAGGGCTTCGAGGTCTTAACCTCTTCGCGCGCGCACGCGCGCACCCGCGCGCCCAGCCCTGCGCGCGCGGGCAAAAGAAAATA
>CASETU010000061.1 GCA_949290895.1 uncultured Bacillota bacterium | reverse complement strand
TTTTACGCCCTTTTCCACGCCCCGTTTTTTCAATTCCCTGCGCATGACGCGCGCAAGAGAACATTCCCGCGTTTCGGAAATATCCGCGACCTGAAACAAAAGCGGGTTTTTCTTGTTGCCCGCCCCCATCGCGGCAATGAATTTCACCCCCGCCGCCCGCGCGCGAAGGCAAAGTTCAATCTTCGCGGAAACGGTATCGACGGCATCCGCAACATAATCGTAAGCGGAAAAGTCCACCGTATCGGCGTTTTCGGGCAGAAAAAACATATCGTGCGCGTCGATTTCAGCGAGCGGATTGATATCGAGCAGGCGGGCTTTTGCCGCCTCCACCTTCTTTTGCCCCAGCGTAGAGCGGAGCGCGATGATCTGTCGGTTCAAATTGCTTTCCTGCACGACGTCGTTATCGAAAATATCGAGATGACCGAGCCCGCTGCGCACGAGCGCTTCCGCCACATATCCGCCGACGCCACCGACGCCGAAGAGTGCGACGCGGGAACGCTGCAGCTTTTCCACGGCGGCTTTTCCCAAAAGCCCCTCCGTGCGGCTGAACGCGCTCACAGCAGTTTTATCCCCGCTTTTTCGCACCTGGCGATCTCGTCTTCCGTCCATACGGAAGACTGCACCTCGCCGATATGCGCTTTTTTGAGGAAGTACATGCAAAGCCGCGACTGACCGATACCGCCGCCTATCGTCAGCGGAAGTTCGCCGCGCATGACGGCGGAGCAGAACGGGTTGTTTAACTTTTCCGTTTCCCCGCGCTTTTCAAGCTGTTTCGGCAGACTGTTTTCGTCCACGCGGATTCCCATGGAAGAAATCTCGTACGCCTTATCGTAAAGTTCGTTATAAAGCAGGATGTCGCCGTTCATGTTCCAGTCGTCATAGTCCGCCGCCCTGCCGTCGTGCGGCGCGCCGTCCTTCAAATCCCAGCCGATGCGCATTAAAAACACCGCTTTCTTTTCGCGCGCGACGATATCCTCTCGCTCCTTACGAGACAGTGCGGGGTATTTTTCTTCCAGCTCCTCCGTCGTAACGAAGAAAATTTCCTCGGGCAGATCGTGCGTCAGCACGGGATACTTTTCATGCACTTTTTGCGCCGTGGAGCGCAGGCAGGCGTAGATTTTTTTCACCGTTTCCTTGAGATAATCGACGTTGCGTTCTTCTCTTTTCAATATTTTTTCCCAATCCCACTGGTCGACGTAAACGGAATGTATGTAGTCCAAATCCTCGTCGCGGCGAATGGCGTTCATATCGGTGTAGAGCCCCGTTTCCGGCGCAAAATCGTACTTTTTGAGCGCGGCACGCTTCCACTTAGCCAAAGACTGCACGATTTCAGCCTCCTTGCCCACCGACTTGATGTCGAAGCGGACGGTGCGCTCGTAGCCGTTCAGATTGTCGTTGAGCCCCGTTTCGGGCAGAACGAAGAGCGGCGCGGAGACGCGGGTCAGATCGAGCGCCGCCGCGAGTTCGCGCTCGAAAGTGTCTTTGACGAATTTGATGGCGATCTCCGTCTGCAGGAGATCGAGAACGGAACGGTATTCTTTCATATTTTGCTCCTCTTTCCTGTGATTTCGAAGCTGAGTTCGAGCAATTTTTGCACTTCTTCGTCGGGAACGTCGCTTTCCGGGGCGATCGTTATCCAGTGCGTTTTGTTCATGTGATACGCCGGCAAAACGCCGCGGTAGTTTTCCCTTAAAAGCACGGAAAGCTCCGGCGGCACTTTGATGTTGAGCACCTCCGTTTCCCCCGCCGCGGGCTCTTTGCCCAAATAGGCGTTGGGCGCGAAAAGCACGATGCCGAACCACTTCCGCGTGTCCTTATGCCGCAGAACGGCGGTTTCGAAATCCTCGTCGAAAGGATAATCGTACGACGCGCCGTCCAGCGTTTGCACGAAACGGAGTATCTCTTTTTTATCCATTAAAAGCTAAAGGTATTTTTATAGAGCGGGCGCTTTTCGATGAGCTCCTTCACTCCCTTTCTCACCGCGTCGAAGGCGCTTTCTTTCGAGCGAATGATCTCCGTGATGAGGTCGGCGACCTTTTCGCAGTCTTCTTCGTTAAATCCGCGGGTCGTCACGCTGGGCGTGCCGATGCGGATACCGCTGGTGACGAACGGACTCTGCTTGTCGAAGGGAATGGCGTTTTTATTGACGGTGATATTCACTTCGTCGAGCATCTTTTCGAGTTCCTTGCCCGTGATGCCCGCGTCGGTCAGATCGAGCAGCATGAGGTGGTTGTCCGTGCCGCCGCTCACCAGCTTGATGCCGTTATGTAAAAAGCGTTCGCTCATCGCCTTGGCGTTTTTCAAAACCTGTTTTTGATATTCTTTGAATTCCGGTTTCAGCGCCTCGCCGAACGCCGCCGCCTTGCCCGCGATGACGTGCATGAGCGGACCGCCCTGCGTGCCGGGGAAAATGGCTTTGTCGATGATCTTCGCATACTGTTCCTTGCACATGATCATGCCGCCGCGCGGTCCCCTGAGGGTCTTGTGCGTGGTGGTGGTGACGAAGTCCGCATACGGAACGGGACTGGGGTGCAGACCCGCCGCGACGAGACCCGCGATGTGCGCGATGTCCACCATCATATACGCGCCGACCTTATCGCAAATTTCGCGGATACGCTTGAAATCGATGACGCGGGGATACGCGCTGGCGCCCGCGACGATGATCTGCGGTTTCACTTCCGTTGCCTGCGCTTCCAGCTTATCGTAATCGATGACCTGCGTATCTTCCGAAACGGTATAACCGACGGCGTTGAAGAACTTGCCCGAAACGTTGACGGGACTGCCGTGCGTCAGGTGCCCGCCGTGCGCCAGCGACATGCCCAAAATGGTATCACCCGGCTTTAAGACGGCGAAATACACGGCGAAATTCGCATTCGCGCCGCTGTGCGGCTGTACGTTGACGTGATCGCAGCCGAAGAGCTTTTTGGCGCGCTCGATGGCGAGATTTTCCGCCACGTCCACAAACTGGCAGCCGCCGTAATAGCGGTGCGCGGGATAGCCTTCCGCATACTTGTTGGTGAGGTGCGAACCGACCGCCGCCATCACCTCTTCGCTGACAAAGTTCTCGCTGGCGATGAGTTCAATGTTGTTCTGCTGGCGGGAAAGCTCCGCTTCCATAGCCGCAAAGAGTTCGGGGTCTTTTTCCTTCAGTTTCTTAAACTCGATCATTTTCTGTTTTTCCTTTTATGTATTCCGCCGCAAACGCGGCGTTGATTTTATTTTTTTATAAATATTTGATGACCATGTCCGAAAGCTGCGCCTTGGCGGTGAGCCCGACGCTCTTTTCTTTCATCTCCCCGTCCTTAAACACGACGAGAGTGGGAATGGATGCGATTTTCAAACGGACCGCCAGCTTTTCGTTGACGTCGGTATCCACTTTCACTACGCGCACTTTATCTTGCATTTCCTTGGCAAATTCTTCCAAAATAGGCGCCTGCATGCGGCAAGGACCGCACCACGTCGCCCAAAAATCCACCAAAACGGGCTTGGTTTCTTTTTTCAAAAGCGCGTCGAATTCCTCTTCGCTCATGATTTCGTCAATCAGTTCGCTCATTGTTTATCTCTCCTTTTTTCTTGATTATTCTGATAATGGTCGGGGCAAATCCGCTGATTTTCGACACGGCTTTGTCGATGACGGCAAGCAGCGCGAACCAGCAAATCAGCGCGCCGACGCATATTATCAGTATCCATAGTTCTTCGAGTTTTAATGCATAGCAAACGCCGATTGCCGCGGCGATGAGCAGGAGAGGCACTAAAAAAATCAGAAATACCGATAAAAGTTTCATCTTCTGTTCGGTATCGACGAGCACCGTGTCGCCTACTTCCGCCTGCACGCGGTTTTCAGCCTTGAATTCGATATGGTTCATATCGGCTTTCATGCCGCACATACCGCACTTGGAACATTCGTCCTTTCTCGAAACGCGCACCGTCGCGGCGTTTTTTTCCACTTTCACGACTTCTCCGCTTTCCAGCATAGCTCAAAAATATTCCTTTAAGTTATTGAGCGACGTTTTGACCTGCTGTCCGTCCGACATGCGCTTGACGAAAACTTCGCCGCTCGCCAGCTCGTTTTCGCCCAAAACCACGACGTTTTGCGCGCCCAGCTTGTCCGCATATTTCATCTGCGCTTTCAGACTTCTGCCGAAGTGGTCGGTCTCCGCCGAAACGCCTGCCCTTCTCAATTCTTCAGTCACGGCAAACGCCTTTTCGTAAGCCGCCTCGCCCATCGGCGCGATATAGACCTGCAATTTGTTTTCGTCGGGAATTTCCGTGCCGAGCTTTTCCGTAAGCAGCAGTAGTCTTTCCAGCCCCAGACCGAACCCGACGCCGCACAGCGCGGGGCCGCCCATGGACTCCACAAGCCCGTCGTACCTGCCGCCGCCGCATACCGTGCCCTGTGCGCCGATGGCGGTGGACATGAACTCGAACACCGTGCGGGTGTAATAGTCCAATCCGCGCACGATGTCGGGGTTTATCTTATACTGCACGCCGCACGAGCGAAGCAGCTTTTGCACCTTTTCGAAATGCTCCTTACAATCGGAGCAGAGATAATCGAGGATTCGCGGCGCGTTCTTCACCACGCTTTGGCAGTCCTCGTCCTTGCAATCCAGCACGCGGAGCGGGTTTTTCTCCATTCTCTCGCGGCAAAGCGGGCAAAGTTTTTCCTGATTTTCCCGCAAGTACGCTTTCAGTACCTCGTTATATTGCGCGCGGCACGTCTTGCAGCCGATGCTGTTGAGGTTGAGTTCCAGCTCCGTTATTCCAACGCTTTCGAGGAACTCTTTCGCCAGCAAAATGACTTCCGCGTCGACGTCCGCTCCCGCCGCGCCGAAGACTTCCACGCCGAACTGGTGGAACTCCCTGAGCCGCCCCGCCTGCGGGCGCTCGTAGCGGAAACACGGGGTGATGTAGAAAAGTTTTAAGGGCAGCGCCTCGTTGAAAAGCCCGTCCTCGATGAGGGCGCGCACCACCGCGGAAGTGCCTTCCGGCTTTAACGTGATGCTCCGCTCCCCCTTGTCGAGAAAAGTGTACATTTCCTTATTGACGATATCCGTCGTATCGCCCACGCCGCGCAAAAACACTTCCGTGTGTTCGAAGGTCGGCGTGCGGATTTCCTTTACGCTGTATTTTTTAGCGGTCTCCCGCGCTTTTTTTTCGATATACTGCCATTTATACGACTCTTTCGGCAAGACGTCTTTCGTACCCTTGGGAATGTTTATCATAAAGCCTTTTCCTTATAAAATGAATTTCGTGAAATCCTTTTGCTTTTCCGCCTCGCCCAGACGGCTGACGACGTATTTTTTATCGATGACGACTTCCGTTTCGGGCGTTTTGTCGCTCGCGTTGAAAGAGATGTCCTCGATGAGCTTTTCCATGACGGTATGCAATCTGCGCGCGCCGATGTCCTCGCTGGTCGCGTTCATGTTTTCCGCGACGGCGGCGATCTCCGCAATCGCCTCGTCGGTGAACTTCAAGTCGATGTGATCGACGCCGAGCAAAGTGGCGTATTGCAGCGTGATGGCGTTCTGCGGCGTGGTTAAAATATCGATGAAGTCCTGTTTCGTCAGAGAATTAAGTTCCACTAAAATGGGGAAACGCCCCTGCAGTTCGGGAATCAAATCCGATACCTTCGACACGTGGAACGCGCCCGCCGCGATGAATAAGATAAAATCGGTCTTGACCGCGCCGTACTTTGTCATGACGGTAGAACCTTCCACGATGGGCAGAATGTCGCGCTGAACGCCCTCTCTCGAAACGTCCGCGCCGTTCGTTTTGCCCTTTGCGGCGATTTTATCGATTTCGTCGATGAAGATGATGCCTTCCTGCTCCGCGCGGCGCACAGCCTCGGTCACGACGGCGTCGTTGTCGATTAAACGGTTGCATTCCTCGTCCACGATCATTTTGCGCGCGTCTTTCAGCGGCAGACGGCGTTTTTTACGCTTTTTCGGCAAAAAGTCGCCGAAGATGTTGCCGATGTTGATTTCCGTACCGCTGCCCGGCACGAGTTCCATGGACTTCGGCGCGTCCTCCACTTCGATTTCCACCGTCTCGTTGTCGAAATAGCCCTTTCTGTATTTCTCAACAAGCTGTTCTTTGAAGACTTCGTCGGGAGTTTCGCCCTTTTCTGCCTTGCGCACTTCCGCGAGGATTTTGATCAATTTGTCTTCCGCCACCTTTTCCGCTTTGGAAAGCACCTTTTCGAACTGCTCTTCCTTGACAAGGCGCACGCTGCATTCCACGAGGTCGCGTATCATCGATTCCACGTCACGCCCGACATAGCCGACTTCGGTATACTTGGTTGCCTCCACCTTGATGAAGGGCGCGCCGACCAGCTTTGCAAGACGCCGCGCTATCTCCGTTTTACCCACGCCCGTGGGACCTTTCATGATGATGTTTTTCGGGGTTATCTCGTCGCGTATCTCGGCGGAAAGACAGCTCCTGCGATAGCGGTTTCTCAGCGCGATCGCCACTGCTTTTTTTGCCTCGTTCTGTCCGATGATGTATTTGTCAAGCTCTATCACGATTTCTTTCGGCGATAAATTCATAATTTTCTCCTCCTGCCCCTGCTCTTTCAGATGACCTCGCAGGTGATATGGTCGTTGGTGAACACGCAGATCTCGCTGGCGATCTTAAGCGCCTTGTTCGCAATGGTCTCCACATCGTAATCAGTTTCCTGCGCGAGCGCGCGCGCCGCCGCGAGCGCAGACTTGCCGCCGCTGCCGATGGCGCATACGCCGCCGTCCGGCTCGATAACTTCCCCCGAACCCGAAACGATCAGCATGGTGTTTTCGTCCGCGGTGATCATCATCGCCTCCAACTTTCTGCCCACCTTGTCGTTGCGCCACAGCTCCGCCAGCTCCACCGCGCTGCGCAGAAGATTGCCCGAAAATTTGTTGAGCATCTCCTCGAAACGCTCGCTCAGCGTAAAGGCGTCCGCCACGCTGCCCGCAAAGCCGAAAATAACCTTGCCGTTATAGATGCGGCGCACCTTGACGGCGTTGTTTTTGAAGATGACCGACTCCGACATGGTGACCTGTCCGTCCCCCGCGATAGCCGTTTTTCCGTTCTTTTTTACGGCACA
>CASETU010000060.1 GCA_949290895.1 uncultured Bacillota bacterium | reverse complement strand
CCGATATAGGCGGAAATCTTTCTCACCGCCTTGCCGTGGCGCACCCAGAACGCGCGCACGTTTTCGTCCGCCGCGGAAAGCGTGCCGTTTGCCGAAAGCGGGTGCGAAAAGAACGTGGGATTCATGTCTATGCCGAGATTTCGCGCTTTCGCATACTCGATCCAACGATCGAAATGCTCGGGCAGCAACGCGTCGCGATCCGCTTTTTTATCGGTAACGGCATAGCTCGCGTGCAGATTGATACGCTTTTTGCCGGGGATAAAGCGGAAGGCAAAGTCCATATCGGCGGTGAGTTCTTCAAAATTGCGCGCCTTGCCGGGGTAGTTGCCCGTCGTCTGAATTCCTCCCGTCAGTTCGCCCGCGCCTTCGAACCCGCCGACGTCGTCGCCCTGCCAGCAGTGCATGGAAACGGGAATGCTTTTCACCTTTTCCAGCGCGCGCTCGGTATCCGTACCGAACGCGGCGTAAATCTTTTTCGCTTCTTCGTATCTGCTCATTTTTTATTCTCCCATCTGAATTTTCAGATTTCCCAGCGCCGTCGATTCTATCGGCAGCGCGATGACTTTCTTTTTCGTGAATTCTTCCGTAAAGCGGTTGAGCGGCTTATTTTTCGCGCCCCCGCCCACGATGTAAAGCTCCTCATAGGTCTTTTGCGTGTTCTTTTCGAGAAGAGCGTAGGTTTCCGCATAGCACTTCGCCAGCGAGCGGTACACCGAGCGCACCAAGTCCTTTTCCGTAGTAGGCAAAGGGATACCGTGTTCTTTCATATATCCCAAAATCGCCTCCCGCATATTCTGCGGCGCGAAAAACGCCTTGTCGTTGACGTCGAAGGTTTCGTCGTAATCGCTCTCCACCGCCGCGGCGTCCATCTCGGCAAAGCTCATCGGGGTTACGAGCGTCTCTTTCAGTTTATTGACCACCCACATGCCCATGATGTTTTTCTGATAGCGAAAAGTGTTGTTTACACCGCCTTCGTTGGACAAATCGGGCGAAACGAGCACCGCGTTTTCCGACTTTATCCCCATCAGCGACCACGTGCCGCTCGATATATATGGCTGATTGCACTGCATGGGGATTCCGTAGACGGCGCTCGCCGTGTCGTGCGAAGCGCAAAACACGACGTTCGCGTTGCCGCCGACTTCTTTTTCCACTTCCGGCAAAAACCTGCCCAAAACGAAGGACGGATTTTTCAGTTCCGCCGCGAAAAGCTCTTTTTTCAGTCCCAGACGTTCGACGATCTCCGCATCAAAAGCGTGCGTTTTAGCGTTGACCAGCCCCGTCGTGGTGGCGTTGGTGTACTCTTTCGCCTTGACGCCCGTCAGCTTATAGGAAAAATATTCCGGCAGCATCAAGAAAGAATCGGCTTTGTCCAGCCGACCGTCCAGCTTGTCGCAGTAAAGCTGATAAATGCTGTTGAAACTTGCGAACATCAGCCCCGTATGGGCATAGAGTTCGTCGAAAGGCATTAAGGCGTGCACTTTGCCGATGGCGCGTTCCGTGCGGGAATCGCGATAGGCATAACACGGGAATATCTCCTCGTCGCCCTTCAAAAGGACGTAGTCCACGCCCCACGTATCCACCGCCACGCTTTCTATCGCGCCGTATTTTTCAAACGCCTTTTTGATGCCCGTCTTGATTTCCCGAAAAAGGCTTTCCGTATCCCAAACGAGCGAGCCGTTTTCCTCTTTCGCGCCGTTGGGAAAGCGGTACACCTCCTCCGTGACCGTCTGCCCGTTCTGCTTATATCCCGCGATGTGCCGTCCGCTCGTCGCGCCGATGTCGATTGCCAGATAAACTTTCATCTTTCACCCGCCTTGATTACTGCCTTTATTGTACAACAACCGCGAAAAACTGTCAATATGTGTTCATTAAATTGACAAACGCGCAAAATTTGCATATTATATAATCATAAACAATCAAAATTTGATTATTTGAGGGCAAAATGGACAGAGACAAGCTGGAAGAAATCAAGCGCATTTTAACGACAAAGAGCGCGGCGAGCGTGAACGAACTTGCAGAAAAGCTGTACGTAAGCACCGCCACGGTGCGGCGGGCGCTCAACATTTTGGAAAAGGACGGCGTTTTAAAGCGCACGCACGGCGGCGCGGTGCGGGTGAAGAACAACGACGGCGAGGCGGCGTTCAACGCGCGGCTCATGCTGAACCAACCGTTGAAACGGCGCATTGCGGAGGCGGCGTCGGTGCTCATTCCCGACAATTCCAGCGTGTTTATGGACTCCAGCAGCAGCGTCGGCTGTATCGTGCCTTATCTTGAAAACTTCACGAGCTTAAAGGTGGTTACCAACGGGATTCGGACGGCGTACTGGCTTTCACAGCTGAAAAACGTAAGCGTTACCATCGCCTGCGGCGAGGTGGAAAATTACGGCAACAGCGTGCTCGGCAGCCGCACGCTGGACTTTATACGCACGATGAGTTTCGACTGCGCGCTCATTTCCACCAGCGGCGTGAGCGAAAAAGGCTTTTTCACCGACGCGCACGCCGACCAGTGCGAAATCAAAAAATATCTCGTGAAAAATTCCGCAAAGACCGTGGTGCTTGCAGATTCGAGCAAGTTTTTCAAAACCTGCCTTTATAAGACCTTCCCCTGCGACGAGGCGGACTTCCTCGTGACCGATCGCGCGACGGATAAAGGTTTTGCCGACAGCCTCGAACGCTGCGAGCTCATCGTAGCCGATTGACTATATATTGACTATATATATTGTTTATAGCGAAATATAAAAGCGCGCCCCGACCGAACGGTCGGGGCGCGGCTGTTTTATAGGAAATTTTTTCTTTGCGTTCACTATCGTCGCGGCGGAATTTTTGCAAAAATCAACGAAGATACGGCAGGATATCGTTCAGACTGTTCAAGACGATATCCGCTTTCATGCCGCTTTCGAGATACATTTTTTCCGTCGTTTCCCCGCTGAGCACCAGCGCGGCGGCGAAAGAGTTGTTGAGCCCGAAAAGGATATCCGTGTACAGCCTGTCGCCGACCATGACGAGCTCGTCTTCCTTGCAGCCCGTGAGCGACTTTATCCCCTCGCCCATAAAGCGGTAGGGCTTGCCGACGATGATTTCCGGCAAACGCCCCGTCGACGCCTCGAAAAGTTTCATGTAGCTGCCGATATCGGGGACGTCCACTTCCTTGGCGGGACAGTTCACGTCGGGGTGGGTGGCGATGTACGCCGTGCCGCGCTTTAAGAACAGCGCGACCTTGCTCAGCTTTTCGTAATTGATTTCGGTATCGTAGGAAATCACGGTGATTTCGGGGTTTTCTTCGTCGAGGATTATCCCCTCGCGCAAAAACTCCTCGCGGAGTTTCTCGGTGCCCATAAGATACACCCGCTTGCCGGCATAGCGGCTTTTCAGCAGGGCGATGGTGGCGTCGCCCGAGGTATACACCGCGTCGCTATCCTCCCATATTCCGATTTTTTTAAGCCGCTCCACGTACGTTTCCTTGGTGCGGGAGGAATTGTTGGTCAGATACACGATTTTCCGCCCACTCGCCCGAACCGCCGCCAGGGTGTTTTTCATATCGCCGATCAGCTCGCCGTCGATATACACCGTGCCGTCCAGATCGAGCAGGAACACGCGGATTTTCTTCATCTTTTCGTAAAAAGCGTTATTCATGGATTTTCATTGCTCCGACAGGTCTGCACTTCTTGTGCTCGTTCTTCAAGGTCTTGCCCTTTGTGGTGCGACCCTCTATGCTGATGTTTTCGGTGTTTAAGGTGAATCCGCTTTCCGCTTCGAATATCGCAAGGTCGAAAGGCTCCTGCACGAACCCGCCGTAAACGACCTTTTCGGTATCGAGAGTGACGATCTTCACGCCCTTGCGGTAACGACCCATCGGCTCGATGTCTCCGACGATGACGCGCTTGAAGAACCCGCCGCCCGTGATGACGATGAGTTCACCCGAGTCGTCTATCTGTCCGACAAAGAGGATTTCGTCGCCTTCGGAAAGGTTGATGCCCTTTACGCCGCCCGCGACCCTGCCCTGTTCGGGAATGTCGTCTTTGAGCGCGTTGAGGCACAATCCGTCCCTCGTGATATAGGCGATAGTCGTTTCGGGAAGGTCAACTTCCACTTTCATCAGCTCGTCGCCGTCTTTCAATTTGATAGCCTGGTAAGTCGATTTGATAATATCGTATTCCGCCCAGTTGGTCTTTTTGATCATGCCCTGTTTCGTGAAGAACAGCAGTTCCCCTTCGGGCAGCTTATCGTAGGTGAAGAACACCACGGGATATTCGCCTTTGACGGCGTCCTTGACAACTTCGCCGAACTTGTATCCCTTGTCGCGAAAACGGCTTTCGGGCGCGATCTCCAAATCTATCTTGAAGGCGTTGCCCAAGTTGGTGAAGGCGAGAAGTGTGTTCGCGCTTTCCGCGGGCAAAGCGAGGGTAACGAGGTCGTTCGGTGCGACGGCGACGACGTTCTTGTCGCTCATGCGGTAATTCTTTTCGGGGATCTTTTTGAACATTCCCCCGCGCGTGAACGCGACGACGTAGTTTTTGCTGATCTTCTCCTGCTCGCTGACGTCTATCTTCACGGAATTTTCATTGCCCACGATGAGGCTCCTGCGGTCGTCTTTATATTTGCGCTTGATTTGCAAAAGCTCTTCTTTCACGACGTCCATCTGCAATTTTTTACTGTTGATGATGGCGGTCAGCTTGCCGATGAGCTCTTTTAACTGCGCCAGCTCCTCTTCGAGCTTGGTGATTTCCAGCTTGGTGAGCCGCGCCAGCCTTAAATCGAGCACGGCGTTCGCCTGCACTTCCGAAAGGGAAAAGCGCGCACGCAGTTTCTGCCGCGCCTCCGGCGTGTTGGCGGAATTTTTGATGATCTTGATGACTTCGTCGATGTTCTTTACGGCGATGATGAGCCCTTCCAAAATGTGCGCGCGTTCCTTCGCCTTGGCGAGGTCGTATTTGCTACGGCGCAAAATCACTTCCCGCTGATAGTTGACGTAGTAATCGGTGATTTCCAAAAGCCCCATCTGCTTGGGCTTGCCGTCCGCTATGGCGACCATGTTGATGCCGAACGTACATTCGAGGTCGGTGTATTTATAGAGCGCGGCGAGTGTCTTTTTGTCGTCCGCCTCCTTTTTGAGCTTGATAACGGCGCGCATGCCGTGTCTATCCGATTCGTCCACCACGTCGGCAATGCCGGCGAAAATGTCCTTTTTCTCCTCTTTCAAATCGACGATTTTTTTCAAAAGCGTCGCCTTGTTTACCTGATAGGGAAGTTCGGAAACGATGAGGTTTTTCTTTTCCCCGTCCTTTTCCACGTTGATCTTCGCGCGCATTTTGATTTTGCCGCGCCCCGTGCGGTAAGCGGTTTCCAGCTCCTCGCCCGCGATGATATATCCGCCCGTCGGAAAATCGGGACCCTTGATATATTTCATCATCTCTTTCAACGACATCTTCGGGTTGTCGATATAGGCGACGGTCCCGTCGATGACTTCCCCGAGGTTGTGCGTGGGAATGTTGGTGGCAAGTCCGACGGCGATGCCGCTCGCCCCGTTGACGAGAAGGTTCGGGAATCTGCCGGGCAAAGTGGTCGGCTCCATTAAACTGTCGTCGAAGTTGAGGGCGAATTCCACCGTGTCCTTATCGATATCGCGCAAAAGCTCCAGCGCGAGCTCTTCCAGCCGCGCCTCGGTATAACGGTAAGCCGCCGCGCTGTCGCCGTCCACCGTTCCGAAGTTGCCGTGCCCGTTGATGAGCGGCATGCGCATATTGAAGTCCTGCGCCATGCGCACGAGGGCGTCGTAGACGGAAGTATCGCCGTGCGGGTGGTATTTGCCGAGACAATCGCCGACGATCTTGGCGCACTTCCTGTGCGGCTTGTCGGGCGTGAGCCCCATCTCGTACATGGTATATAAAATCCTGCGCTGCACGGGTTTGAGCCCGTCTTCCACCCGCGGCAGAGCGCGATCCAAAATGACGTGCTCGGCATAGGGCATCATGGAATTGTGCAGGACTTCGTCCAAAGAACTCTGGATTATGTTCGTCTTTTTGTTTTCCATTCGTCTTTCCTTACTTTCTCACTTCTTTGATAAAGGAATCTTCCTTATTGAAGTTCGCGTGCTGCTGGATATACCGCTTTCTGTCCTCTATCTGATCGCCCATCAAAACGGTTATCATCTTTTCCGCCTCCGCGGCGTCCTCCACCGTGACCTGCATCAAAGAACGCGTGGCAGGGTTCATCGTGGTGTCCCAAAGCTGTTCGGGATCCATTTCGCCCAGCCCTTTATAGCGCTGTATCTGATAACCCTTGCCAACCTTTTCGATGGCTTTTTGCAGTTCGTTGTCGTCGTAGGCGTATTCAAAGACGTCCTTTTTATATACTTTATACAACGGCGGCATGCCGATATACACGTGTCCGTTGTTGACGAGTTCACGCATATAGCGGAAAAAGAACGTGAGCAGGATCGCGCGGATATGCGCGCCGTCCTGGTCAGCATCGGATAAGATGATGACTTTATGATATCTTAAATCTTCCAAATCGAAGTTCGCGCCCAACCCCGCGCCGAGCGCGCTGATGATCGTTCGTATTTCTTCGTTTTGCAATATCTGGTCGAGCTTTTTCTTTTCCACGTTGAGCGGTTTGCCGCGGAGGGGCAAAATAGCCTGCGTCTGCCTGACGCGCGCCTGTTTCGCGCTACCGCCCGCCGAGTCGCCCTCGACGATGAAAAGCTCGTTGAGTTCCGGCTTTCTTCCCGAGCACGCCGCCAGCTTGCCGACGAGGTTCTGCGCCTCTATGCTCTTGTTCGCCCGCGCGATCTCCTTCGCCTTGCGCGTGGCGATACGCACGCGCGCCGCCGCCTGCGCCTTTTTAATGACGTTTTCAAAGGTCTCTTCCAGCTTGCGGTTGCGGCTGAGCGCGTCCAGCTCGTCTATCGTCACGTTTTCCACGATGGGCTTGACTTCCGGATTGCCGAGCTTTGTCTTGGTCTGCCCCTCGAACTGCACGTTTTTGAGCTTGACGCAGATGATGGCGGTCAGTCCCTCGCGGAAGTCCTCGCCCATGAAGTTGGCGTCCTTGTCTTTAAGGAAGTTTTCCCGCCGCGCGTAGTCGTTGAGCA
This sequence comes from uncultured Bacillota bacterium, assembly GCA_949290895.1. GTDB lineage: Bacteria > Bacillota > Clostridia > Christensenellales > Borkfalkiaceae > UMGS775. The sequence continues at coordinate 2,990 of CASETU010000060.1, read as the reverse complement.
CCTTCGTCAGTCCCGAACGGAAACCCGTTTCGTGCATGCCGCCCTCGGGCGTGGGAATGTTGTTGACAAAGGAAAACACGCTTTCGGTATAGGTATCGGTGTGTTGCAGAGCGAATTCCACGATGACACCGTCCTTTTCCGCTTTGGCGTAAAGGGGCGGTTCGTAAAGCGCGGTCTTGCCCTCGTTAAGATATTTAACGAAATCGACGATACCGCCGTCGTATTTATATTCTACCGAAGTCCCGCTGCGCTCGTCGCTTAAGACGATGTGCAATCCCTTATTCAAAAAGGCGAGCTCTTTGAGCCTGCGGCTGATGGTCTCCAAGGAAAATTCCGTCGTTTCAAAGACCGTTTTATCGGGTTTGAAACGGACGAACGTGCCTTTTTTGTTGGTCTTTACGCCCGTATCCTTCAAGTGATATTCCGGCACGCCCGACTTTACTTTCCCGCTCTTTTCGTCGAGGTAGGAATGAAAGCGCATTTCGTAAACGGTCTTTCTGAAAACCTTGACTTCCAGCCACTCGGAAAGCGCGTTGGTGACCGACGCGCCCACGCCGTGCAAACCGCCGGAATATCCGTAAGCGTCCTGCCCGAACTTTCCGCCCGCGTGCAGCTGCGTGAACACCACTTCCACCCCCGAAACGCCCTGTTTGGGGTGAATGTCGGTGGGTATGCCCCGCCCGTTGTCCTCGACGGACGCGCTCCCGTCGGCGCAGAGTACCACCTCTATCCTGTCGGCGAACCCGTTCGCCGCCTCGTCGATGGCGTTGTCCACGATTTCCCACAAAATGTGGTGAAGTCCCCGCACGCCCGTGGAACCGATATACATACCGGGGCGCATGCGGACGGCGTCCAAACCTTCGAGTATCTTTATGTCTCCCGCACTATACGTCGATTTTGCCAAAGTTTTCTTCTCCCGTTGATTTCTTAAATAAAATATATTATACGCCTTTTTCGATTTTTTTTCAAGTATTTTCATATAAAACCACTATAAAAAGCGGCCGCAAAAATCGCGACCGCTAAATCTTGTGTTTTTTTGATTTCCTTAAAAGGCTGCAAAAATCTTTGAGCTCACCGACTGCGGCAATAAAACGCGCCGTTTCGGAAAATCCGTTTCCCGTTACTTGCGCAATATATCCCCCGCGCAAAGCTTTACGTCGGTATATAAATAAAGTTTCTGCATGACGAGCTTTGCGTCCTCCACCGCCGCGCCGTCGGTATCTTCCAGCCTGCTTACGGCGATTTTTTCGTTAAAAGCCGCCGTCGGCGAAAGCACTTCGAGCACGTCGCCTTTATAAAAGCGGTTGCGCATTTCCACCAGAGCGCGCTTTTTCTCCGCATCGTAACCGAGCACGAGGGCGATAAACGTGCGATCCCCGCGGCTTTGCGAATCGGCATAGTTGACGGTTTCCGCATTGTCCCCCAGCATGTACGCCGTGGTAAAGGCGCGGTGCGCCGTCTTTTTAAGCTCCGAAAGAAAGAGCGGATTGTCCTTATACGCCGCGCCGCGCTCATAATACGCGTCGAGCGCCCTGCGGTAGGCGTTGACCACGGTGGCGATATAATACGCCGACTTCATGCGCCCTTCGATTTTCAGCGATACGACGCCGCTTTCTATCATCTCGCCGAGATGGTCTATCATGTTCAGGTCCTTGCTGTTGAAGATGTAGGTGCCGCGGCCGTCTTCTTCCACGCCGAGCCATTCGCCGCCCTTGTTCTTTTCCCGCAGTTCGTAGCTCCAGCGGCACGCCTGCACGCATTCGCCGCGGTTGCCGTCCCGTCCGCTCAGATAGTTGCTTAAAAGGCACCGGCCGCTATAGGAAATGCACATCGCGCCGTGCACGAAAGCCTCGAGCTCCACGTCCGGTACGGCGGCGTGGATTTGCGCGATTTCCTTTAAGGAAAGCTCCCGCGCGAGGATTACGCGCTTTATGCCGCGCTCCGCCCAAAACCGTACCGATTCCACGTTGGTGACGTTCGCCTGCGTGGACACGTTGACGGGAAGGCGCGGCGCCGTGCGCCGCGCGACGGCGATGAGCCCCGTATCGGAAACGATGGCGCCGTCCGCGCCGATTTCTTCCAAAAATCGGAAATATTTTTCCGCGGGTGCGATATCGAAATTGCGTGCCAGAATGTTGACGGCGACGTACAGCTTTTTGCCCCGCTCGTGCGCATAACGCACAGCCTCGCGAAGTTCCTCGTCGGAAAAGTTGCTCGCCTGCGCGCGCAGGGAAAATCCCTTTCCCCCGACGTACGCGGCGTCCGCGCCGAAATAATATGCCGTCTTCAGTTTTTCAAAATCGCCCGCCGGCGCGAGCAATTCCACTTTATTCATCTTTTCTCCGCGATGAGAACGCCGTCCTCGATATCGATAAAACGCGCGTTTATGTCTTCATCTTCCCGCACCGCGTTTATGAACGCTTCCATGTTCTTATGCGCCGTGCGGTTTCTCCTTTCTTTGTGTTTCAAACCGTATTCCGTCAAAAGCACGTTGTCGGCAAAAAGCTCCCCGCCCGCCGCAAGCACTTCCTTCAAAAAAGGGTAATAGGCAAAATATTTGCCCTTCGGCCCGTCGAGCAGGATAAAATCGTAACTGCCCGAAAGCTCCGGCACGATTTCGTCCGCGTCCCCCGCAAACAGCGTGACACGCTTTTCCATTCCGAACGCGCGGAAGTTTTTCCGCGCCGCGAAAATCGCACGCTCGTCCTTTTCCACCGTCGTGAGCGCAGCGTCGCTTTTGAGCAGCATCGCCAACCCCGAAACGCCGTAAGACGTGCCGATTTCGAGGATTTTTTTCGGCTTTTTGCGCGCAATTTCCTCCGCGAGCAGAAAAAACGTCTCGTCGCGGAGCGTGGGGATTCCCTCCGCCTTGATTTCCTCGCGCAGTTTCAAAAGCGCATCGAAATCCGTCATACGTCCATGATGATGGGCAGGATCATCGGGTTTTTCTTAGTGCGCCTGATGAGGTAATTTTTGATGCCGCGGCGAAT
>CASETU010000059.1 GCA_949290895.1 uncultured Bacillota bacterium | reverse complement strand
TTAATGAAGTGTTTCATTGAAAAACGATAAATCGCCGTGCACCGCATTTTTCGGTGCACGGCGATTTATCAATATTTGCAATTTTAGATATGTTTTTTGAAAAAATCGAAAAAATTAAAATAGAAACAGTAAAAAATGAACTTTTTTACTTGTGTTCACGTCTTATATATCGAAAACGATCGTTAATTATAAAAAGGAGGACAAAGCGTGAATGATTTTGAAAAACTTTTAGAAAAAGAAAAATCTACCGTTAGACGTTTTGTTTTTTATCGATTGCAAAATAGAGCTGACGCTGAAGACGTGTTGCAGGAAATTTTTCTTTCGGCTTACACAAAATTTTCATTGCTTAAAAAAGAATCTTCTTTTAAAGCATGGATACTGGAAATTGCGAGGAATAAATGCAATGACTATTACCGCAAAAAAGCATTGCAAAACGAAGTTTCTTTTGATGAAGTTACCGATAAATTATTGTTGGACGGTAAATGGGGTGTTGGCGATGATTTTTTTGTCAGAGAAATCATGAATAAATTATGTGAGCAAGATAGATTTATTTTGTATTTGTATTATTGGCAAGATTTGCCATACAATAAAATTTCAAATAAACTCAATATACCTGTTGGAACGGTTAAAAGCAGAATTTATAATGCGAAAAAAAATTTTAAAAACAAGTATTCGCTTACGGAATATGATAATGGAGAAAAAGAAAAAATGAAACAATTTCCTAAAATATTATATAATTATAAAATTAATAAAAACGAAGATAAAACTTTTTCAGTAAAATGGGAAGAGCTTTCCGGTTGGTTTATCGTCCCCAAATTAAAGGAAAAACTGTCTTGGGCCATGTACGATATGCCTTCACGTAAACGTGGTTGTGTTTATGATATGAAAGTAACGGGCAATGCAGAAATACACGGGGTAAAAGGAGTGGAAGTCGTTGTAAACGAAGCGTTGCGTTCTTGTAAATCTAATATTTTATATAGCTCTTTTATTGTGCAGCTTACAAAAGACTATTGTCGTTATTTAGCTGTTTTTCGCGATGATGGTGATGTAAAAAAGTGTCTTACTTTTCTTGACGGAAAAGATTTTACTTCGATTTGGGGGCTGGGTGAAGAAAATTGCGGCAGAGAAACAAATATTTTCGAAAAGGGAGAAATTGTTAGAAAAGGCAATAATGTTACTTGCTTAAATAAATCATATCTGGTGGATATTGTCGGAAGATATAATATTTTATTAAACGGCAAAAGCTATGATACTGTTTGCGTAATGGATATTGAATGCCGAGGATGCGATGTGATTACGGAACAGTTTTTGGATCAAAATGGTAAAACAATTTTATGGCGCAGGTATAATCGTGATGATTGGGCGAAGAATATTTACGGAAAAACATGGAGTGAAATGTTGCCTGAAAATGAAACACTAATCGTAGATAATATTTTATACGTGCATTGGTATGATTGTATAACAGATTACATTTTATAACTGCGAGCAAATCATTATGGCGTTTAACGTGAAAATTATGATATAAAAAACGCACGAAAGATTATTTCGCGCGTTTTTTCAATAAATCATAAATCGCATTCGAATTTTATTTCGGTAAGCAACGTGCCGTTTAAGTTGACGGTGCGTTTTTCTTTTGTACGGCGCATCTGCATTTTTTCGTAAAATTTAACGGCTCGTTCGTTTTGCTCCAACACCCAAAGATAGGCGGAGGTATATCCTTGTTTTTTCATTTCGCCCTGTGCGGTGCGAAAAAGCGTTTTCCCCAAACCCTTGCGCCAGAATTGCGGAAGAATGTATATCGCCCGTATTTCTCCCGTCTTTTCATTCGCGTTATCCCGCGAAACGCCGTAGTTGATAAGTCCCGCAACGATATTTTCCGTTTCGGCAACGAAGTAATTTTGCAAATTGTTTGTTTTCGGCGTGCAGAGTTCCTCGTTTAAGTTTGCAAGATATTCTTTCGGCAGTAAATCTTTATATGCTTCTTTCCATGCCTCGCAATAAATTCTGCCCAAAGCCGATTTGTCCGCGGTTTCAGCTTTGCGTATCATTTTCTTTTTTCTCAAAAACCTTTTCCGGCTTTTCTTTGTTTTTGATTTTTAATGAAAAATAGATGATGTTCAATAGTTCCAGAGGTATGCAGAAGATAAATAAAAGCCAGGAATTTTTGAACGGCACCGTGACGAATATCGACGCCGCAAGGGAAAATATCAATCCCGTGATGATGATAATGGAAAGATAAGTTTTACCCCAAATGCAGTTGAAAACCAAAAGTACGATGCAGGAGGCGGGCACGGCGTAAACGAACGCCAGCCACATACTTTCGATTTCCGGCGCGATGAGCTTTGTAAAAACGAATATTGCCGTGGCGACCAGCCACACCAGCAAAACGGAGCAAATGGTCACGTTCGTGCGGGTGAGCAGGTTTATCTTGTGCTTGACTTTTACGGGGGCGTCGGTCTTTTTCAGCATATCGTCCACCGTTACGCCGAAAAGGTCGGCAATTTGTTTCAGCACGTCCACGTCGGGCATTCCCGCCGCGCGCTCCCACTTTGATACGGCTTTGTCCGAATAGTTTATCTTTTCCGCAAGTTCCGCCTGCGTCAGGTTAGCGGCTTTACGGTATTTTATCAAGTTTTCCGCCAAAATGCTTTTCAAATCGTCCATAACTTTATTTTAAGATAAAAATGCGAAAAAATCAAGCAAAAAGTGCATAAAATAGCTAATTTCTACTCTCGGTAGAGTGGAAAATTTTCCTCTACCGCGCGAAAAATGCAAGTAGAGGCGCGAAAACAAAAGTAGATTGCTTTTCGCTGCGTTTGGGTGTATATTGAAAATAACAAGCAAATATTTTGCATTTTTCGCGGCGACGCGGTTTATGTGTTTTTTGTTATCGGCATTTTTTCGGACGCAAAACGAATTAACTTTTATGACGGAGGATATTTTTATGAAAATAGCGGTTTCGGCGGAAACGACCGTCGACTTGACGAAAGAACTTTTGAAAAAATTCGATATTCATACAACGCCGTTCACGATACTTTTGGGCGACGAGGTCAAGCTTGACGGGGAAGTCGGCTGTGAAGAAATCATTTCTTATGTCGACAAAACGGGGATTTTGCCCAAGACCAGCGCCGTCAATCAGGTGCAGTATGAAGAACATTTTTCACGCCTTTTAGAAAACTACGATTATATCGTGCACTTTTCCCTTTCTTCGGAAATGAGCAGCGCCTATTCTAACGCCGTCGAGGCGGCGAAGAAGTTCGGCGATAAAATCAAGGTTTTTGATTCCCGCTCCCTTTCCACGGGGATTGGCCTTCTTACCGTCTATGCGTCGCAGCTCGTTTCTGCGGGGGAAAGTTTTGAAGAGGTCGTCAGGAAGTGCGGCAAGCGCATTCCCTACGTGCAGGCGGGATTCATTTTGGAGCGGCTCGATTATCTTTACAAAGGCGGCAGGTGTTCGTCGTTGGCGTTTTTCGGGGCGAATCTTTTGAGATTGCGTCCGCAGATCCTCGTCATCGACGGCAAGATGGGTGCGGCGAAAAAGTATCGCGGAAAGATAGAAAACGCGGTGCGCTCCTATTGCGCGGACACGCTGGAACGCTTTGACAATCCCGACCTCGAAACGGCGTTTTTAACTTATACCACGGCGTCCGAGGGCATGCTGGAAGAGGGGAGAAAGGCGCTGAAAGTGCGCGGGTTCAAGAACATTTACGAAACGCGTGCGGGCGGTACCATTACCAGCCATTGCGGCGAACACTGCCTCGGAATCCTCTATATCAACGACGGCGGCAACGTGCAGTAAATTGCGGAGGAGAAGGTGAGAGAATTCGGAAAAATCACGCTTTTCGGGGATTCTATTCCGAAAGGATACACCACGAAAGGCGGAAAGATAGAAAAAGTGGATAAAGACGCGGTCTCCATTTTAGAGGAAAAATACGGTTTCAAGATAGAAAACCGCTCGGTGTACGGTCAGACGCTCAATAAACTTTACGAGCGTGGCGTCATCGACAGATATCTCGAGGAAACGGCGGGGCAGAGCGGCAGGACGGCGGTATTTTGCATCGGCGGCAACGACAGCGACTACGACTGGAAAGCGGTCGCCGCGGCGCCGAAAGCGTTTCATCAGTCGAAAACACCCCTCAACGTATTTGAACGCGAGCTCGACGAGCTCATCGGAAAACTGCAAAATGACGGCGTGAACGTGCTTTTGACGACCTTGACGCCCGTCGATTCGGCGCGGTATTTCGAACAGGTGATCTCGCGGATAGCCGACGGGGAGAAAGTGCTGGAATTTTTAAGCGGCGACATCACCAACATTAACCGTCATCAGGAATGCTATAACCTTGCGGTGATCGGCGCGGCGGTGAAGAACAAGTGCCGAATCATCGATATCCGCTCGGAATTTTTGATGCAGACGAATTACCTTGTAAATTATTCGGAAGACGGCATTCACCCCAACGCGGGCGGGCACGCCGTCATCGCAAAGAGCGTGATGAAATTTATCGACGAAAAAGTTTCCGCTTAGCGGGAACTTTTTTTACGTTTTCGGTGAATTATACTATTAAGTGCAACAGTAGAAGAAAAAAAAGAGTTCATACAAATCTGTGGTAAAATAGAGTTGCAAAACCAAAAT
>CASETU010000058.1 GCA_949290895.1 uncultured Bacillota bacterium | reverse complement strand
GATCGTCTACGGCGGTTACGACAAAACGATTGAAAAGGTCGCGTCTTTCTGCGGCGCGGGCGGCGGGGAGGCCGCCGCGCATAAGGACGTCGCGGACGTATTCGTTACGTCCGACGCTCCGCACCACGTGATCCGCGAATTTGCGGAAAGCGGAAAGGCGCTGGTACTTTTGCCGCATTACGCGGCAGAAAATTACGGATTCAAAGCTTTCTTTTCCAAGATGAAAGGCCTGCTCGAGGGCAGGGCGGAAACGGAATACTTTGAAGACGAACGATACCTATAAGGAAGGAGACGAACATGGTGAAAGAATTGCTGGCATATCAGGAAGAGGACGCGCTTTTACGCGCCATAGAGCAGGAACTGCAGGGGAGCGAGGAGCGTAAGAAGATGGCGCAGGCGCGCAAATTCTTGGAAGGCGTGGACGAAAATCTCGCCGCGCTCGACAAAAAGGCGAAGGACCTTGCGGGGCTTTACGAAAGCATTTCCGCGAAACATAAAGAACTCGGCGAAACGCTGAAGGAGATTGCGGGCGCGGTAGAGGGTTGCGAGGACGAGAACGCCGCGTCGTATTTGCAGAAGAAGACCGAAGAACTGCTCGGCAGAATGAACGCTTTGCAGGCGCAGGCGTCCGCCTTGACGGAAGACATCAACGCCGTTTTGCGCTCCTATCAGAAACTGAAGGTGAACACCAAGGCTATGCAGGCGCAGTATAAGGAATTCAAGGTTAAATACGACGAGCTGAAAACCGGCAGGGAAGAAGAGCGCAAGGCGATCGAATCGAAACTCGCCGCGCTGGAAAAGTCGGTGGACGGCGCGCTGATGGAAAAATACAAGGCGAAACGCAAGGACAAGATGTTCCCGATACTCTTCGAGGCGAAGGGCGAAAAGAGCAATATGTGCGGCAAGTGCCTGATGGAAATTTCCATGGCGGACGTCAATAAACTCAAAGGCGGCGAGGTCATCGAATGCGACAACTGCCGCTGCCTCATTTACAAAAAAGATTAAACGAGAATGAACAAGGAGAAGAGAAAAAAGATACTCGGCGCGACGGCGCTCGTCGCAGCGGCGGCGCTCTGGGGCGCGTCGTATTTCGCGCTGAGCCGCGCGCTGAAAGAATATCCCGTATTTTTCGTGCTGGCGTTCCGTTTTCTCTTCGGAGGAGCGTTGCTGCTCGCCTTGTTCCACGAAAAGGTTTTCGCCTTAAAGCGCCGCCACGTACTGTGGGCGGCGCTGCTCGCGCTCATTTTGGCGGCGGGGTTCGTTTTGCAGGCGTACGGGGTGAAAATTTCCGGTTCGGCGTCCAAAGCCGCCGTGCTGTCCGTGGGGCAGTGCGTGCTGGTGCCCTTTTTGTGCTTTGCGTTTTATAAGGACAAGGTCAACGCCTATCACGTCGTCGCGGCGATATTCGGGGCGGCGGGCGCGGCGCTGATGCTGCTCGGCGGCGGTTTTTCGCTGAATAAAGGCGATCTGCTCATTGTGGCTAGCAGCATATTTTTCGCCGCGCAGATACTGATATTTAAAAACTTGAGCGACCTCGACGGCGCGGAATGCGTTCTGCCGCTGACCTTTTTATTCGTCGGCGCGCTTTGCAGCGGACTGTCTTTGGGGTTCGAGCGCGGGCAGTATGCGGAAATGTCTTTCGCGTTCGACGACCTGCTGCCCCTTTTGTTGCTGTGCGTGGCGAGCACCGCGCTGGCGCAGACGCTGCAGTTTTTCGGGCAGAAACGCGCGTCGGAAAGCGAGGCGTCGTTTTTACTGTCGCTTTCGGCGGTGTTTGCGGTCGTTGTCGGTGCGGCTACGGGTGAACCCTTCACTGCGCGCATGCTCATCGGCGCGGGATTGATATTCGTTTCCGCATTGATTTGCGAGGTTTTGCCCGCTATCGTTAAAAAAAGAGGAGAAAAAGAAGATGATCAAACACGTGGTATGTTATAAGTTTAAGGAAGAAGAAAAAAAGAGCCTCGCCGAGGCGGTCGCTCTTTTAAAGTCCATGCAGGGCAAGGTTCCGCAGGTCATCAACGTGCAGGCGCATGCCGACGAGCTGCACAGCGCCCGCAGTTTCGATTTGATTTTGGAAGTCTGGCTGGACTCCTTCGAGGCGCTTTCCGCCTATCAGGAAGACGCCTATCACGCAGGCAAAGTCAAGCCGTTTTTGCAGTCGAAGTACGAAAAAAGCGTTTCGCTGGACTTTACGCTGGAAGATTGAATTTCGTAAAATAAAGAAAGCGCGCCCGCGCGGATTCCCGCGCGGGTGCGCTCTTTAAGCGTCGTTTTAATTGAGCGTCGCTGTATATTCGGCGTATGTGTTTTTATCCGTTTGCCGAGTTGTTTCGCTTTTTAAAGCAGGGATTTGAGTTTCGATTCGCACTCTTCCTCGAAATCCAACAGTTTCTGCACGAGGGCGCGGGTCTCTTCCGTCACGCTCTCGCCGTTGGAGCGCATGGTGGTGTAAAGCTCGGTGATGCCCATGATCGTGCCTTGCAGCATCATGTCCGCAAGGTGTGTGCGGGAATTGTCCGCAAGCGTCTTTAACTTGATCGCCGAGCGCATAAACCCTTTTTTCAGGGCGTTGATGTCCTTCGGTTCGATCTTGAGTTCCGCCATATACGACGAAATTTCGCCGATGATCTTTTCGTATCCGTCGTACTGGTCTTTGAGTTCCGCTTTCATCTTTTCGTCGTCGGTCTCTTCCAGTAGGTCGGAGATGGACTGCAAGGCGATGTGCGCGTTGCGGTAAATTTTATTCAGGGTTTCTTCGTTGATTTTTTTATCTTCCATGATAATGCTCCTTGTATTTCCGCGGCGGAAAAACGCGTTTTTATGCGCTAAAGCGCAGCGATTCCCCGGCCGCGGCGGCGGTTTTTCGGTTTTGCCGCCGGTTACTGCTATTTTTGCCCGAAAAAGCTAAAAATATACGTAAAAAAGCCCGTAAACGTTTGACATTTCGTCAAAAATAATATAAAATACCCATTGAACCGCTCGGGAGTGGCACTTAAGACCGAAATTTTTTGCAACGGCGCCACGAGGAAGCGCAGGGGCGTGGATACAATTCCGGCGAGTATCAAACGGAGGCATCAATGTACGCAATAGTGGAAAACGGTTCCAAGCAGTACAAAGCGGAAGTCGGTTCGGTCATCAAGTTCGAAAAGCTCGATGCGAACGT
>CASETU010000057.1 GCA_949290895.1 uncultured Bacillota bacterium | reverse complement strand
TCTTCTGCTTGTTTCAGCCACTTCATCACCGTTCCTGTTCTTGAAAAAATCATCATGCAAGACGTCGCCGAGAAAGCTGAAAAGATTTTGGGACACGAAGCGGAGTTTAAGCGCAAGTATTTAGAGCGGCAGGCTTCTCTTGCGGATAAAAACCAAGCTGAAGTTAGAAAAGAACTGAAAAAAGCAGAAAACATCATAAAAAAAGCGTGGGGTCGCAATTTCTTACGACCCCGCGCTTTTTACATACGTTGATTTATATTTTTTTATAACCGCATTTCGGGCAAACGCCTTTTTCGTTCAAGGCAATGCCGCACAACGGACAACGCTCGATTTTATTTTTCGTTACAAATTCTTCCGACGCCGCGTTTACGCCGCTGGTAAAGGTAATTTTTGCTATATTGAGTTTATCTTTCAACAGCGCATAAACGATTTTGATCATACCTTCGACAGTCATCGTTTCCTTTGTTACGACTAATCTGCAATCGGGATACGCCGTAGCGAGTTCCGTTTTGAACGCAGCCCCTTTCATCTGATTTTGCGGCGCGCCGTTCTTTATCCCCTGTTTTTCATATACGTCAAGGATCGCCGGCAGAAGCGGATCGTCCTCCCTCAATATCAGCGCGTGGTCAAAATTTTTCAAAACATCCCATGCCGTCTTTTGAATTTCATTACACGGAAAAACCATATTTACGCCTTCGTTAACGGAATCTTCTACCTCGATGGTGAGCACGCCCGTGTGGCCGTGCAGATATTGCGCCTCTCCTTTAAATCCGTAAAATCTGTGTGCGTACTGTAAATCCAATTTCGTAATACTTCTCATTTTTTGTCCTCCTCTTTTGTTTTTTCTTTTATCTGACACTCGGGACAAATCCCTTTAAATATGATATCGTGCCCGAGTAATACAAATCCGTTTGTGTCTTTTGCATTTTTTTCCAAACCGTACATATACGGTATTTCCGCATCGAATACCCTGCCGCATTTCATACAGCGGATATGATAATGCTCTTTGCAGATATGGTCGTACCTGTCCGCACCGTCGGGAACTTCTACTTTGCGTATCTCGCCCGCTTCGCACAATCTTTGAAGATTGCGATATACCGTTCCCCTTCCGATATTCGGATGCTCTTTGGCGATCTCCTCATATACCTCGTCGGCAGTGGCATGACTTTTCAATTTGTTGACGGCGTCCGCCACCAATGTCAACTGTATGGTTTTACGTTGTATCATTATCTTTTCCTTTATCGATACTTAATTCTTATTGAGATTTTATCACAATAAGAAAAGTTTGTCAAGAAAATTTTATTTATTTTCATAAAAAAATAATTTACGAAACAAAACGGCAAAAAAAACGTCCCGAAATCCGAACTTTCGGGACGTTTTTTTAATTAAAAGCGAACAATCGGCATTGAATATACTTCGTTTTGTTCACAGTATTTTGCTTTGAAAGCCTAAAATAATAAGTTTTTACCAAAAAAAGCAACCCTTCGGCGGGTTGCTTTTTAATTTCGTTTTCGATTACTTGTTCAATTCGTCTTTCAACGCCTTGCCGGGCTTGAACGAAGGCACTTTGCACGCAGCGATTTTGATTTTTTCGCCCGTAGCGGGGTTTACGCCCTCTTTTTCCGCACGTTCTTTCGCTTCAAACGTACCGAAACCGACGATCTGCAATTTGTCGCCGCTCGCCATAACTTCTTTCACGTTGGCGACGAAAGCGTCAAAAAACTTTTCCGCGTCCGCTTTTTTCAAGTCGGTATCCGCCGCAATTTTCGCAATAAATTCATTTTTGTTCATCTGTTTATCCTCCATAAACGAAAAAGTGGTTTTATTTTACCATATTTGATTCTTTTTGACAACTGATTTTCCTCTTTATATCGATTTTTACTTCTTGCAAATGTAATTTCGCAAATTTTTTTCGGTTATCGGCCGCTATCCCTTTTACCGAAAAGGCAATTTGTGCTATACTATAATAAACATCATCGAAAAAATTATAAATCAAAAAATTTCGGAGAGACTTATGAAAATTCTCGGCATGGAAAAATTATCCTTAGTGGATTACGACGACCACATCTCCGCCACGATCTTTACGGGCGGCTGCAATTTCCGCTGTCCGTATTGCCACAACGCGCCGCTTGTAATCAACCCCGACGGGCAAGGCACGATGGAAGAAGAGGAAATTTTCGCCTACCTGAAAAAACGCAAAGGCATTTTACAGGGCGTTTGCATTACGGGAGGAGAACCGACGCTCGCTAAAGGATTGAAAGACTTTATCTTAAAAGTCAAGGAACTCGGCTACGACGTCAAACTCGATTCCAACGGCACGCACCCGGAAATTTTACGCGATTTCATCGAAGAAAAAATCGTCGATTACATCGCGATGGACATCAAAAACAGCAAATCGCGGTACGGCGAAACGGTGGACAAGAAAAACTTCGACCTTTCCCCCGTGGAAGAAAGCGTGTTTTTACTCAAGGAAAACATCGTCCCTTACGAATTCCGCACGACGCTCGTAAAAGAATTCATTTCCGAAAAAGATATGGAAGACATCGCGGAATGGCTGAAGGGCGCGGAAAAATATTTTCTGCAGCACTTCAAAGACAGCGGCAACTGCATCAGAAACGATTTGCACGAAGTGGAAGAAGCGACCGCCGAGCGGTATAAAGAAATTGCCGCAAAAAAAATCAAATACGTAGCCCTGCGCGGTTATTGAATAAAATGCGCCGCCCGTTTAGCGGGCGGCGCGCAAGACCGAAACATACAAACTTGCAACTGCACGAAAAAAAGCGTTTGGCGCATTTTCAATCTTTTGCGCCGAACGCTTTTTATTTTTTATAAAATCATTTTTAGCCGCGATTAAAAATTCTTATCGATATACGCGCACGCGGCGAGTGCGGAAACCGCGCCGTCCGCCGCGGCTGTGGTCAACTGACGAATCTTTTTGCTGCGGCAATCCCCCGCGGCGTAAATCCCGTCGCAGGAAGTAACGCAGCTTTCGTCCGCCGCGATATATCCGTCTTTATCGAGCGCGACCAGATTTTCAAACTTCTTATTGTCGGGCACCTGTCCGATCGCCACGAAAAGCGCGCCGATCTTATGTTCCTTGATTTCACCGTTTTCCTTATAGCGGAACCCTTCGAGCTTTTCCGTGCCGATATATTCCGTAAGCGCGGTATTCGGCTTCCAGACGACGTTGGGCTTTGCAAGCAACGTCTTAACTAAACTCTCGTCCCCGAAAAACCTGTCGAAAAGCGTATAAACATATACTTTTGGGCAATATCCCGAAAGAAGAATGGCGTACTGCAAAGCGGTATTCCCGTCGCCTACGAGCGCGACTTCCTCCCCCGTGTAGAAAGGACCGTCGCAGATTGCGCAATAAGAAATGCCGTTGCCCGTCAGTTCCTCTTCGTTGGGAAAACGCAGGTGCTTGTGCTTGACGCCCGCCGCCACGATGACACTCTTCGCCTCGTGTTCACCGTAATCGGTCTTGACGGCGAAGCCATTGCCTTTCTTCTCTATCGAAAGCACTTTTTCCAGCTCGAATTCCGCACCCAACGCGGTGATCTGTTCAAACAGCCTGTCGGCAAAATCACTGCCCGAAATTTCCTTTATGGTCGGAAAATTTTCTACCCGCGGCGAATTTGCGATCTGCCCGCCGAAAGTCTCCTCTTCAAGTATCTTAACGCTTTTTCCGTTTCTTAACGCGTACAGCGCGGCGGTCATGCCCGCCGCGCCCGCGCCGATTATCACGATATCGCTCATTGATCTTTCCTTAGTTCAATCCTTCGATATATTTTTTGATGTTGCTCGCGTTTTCGTATCTTTCGAACCCGCTAGCCGTCGGCACCAAAAGCGTAGGCGCTTTCTTGACGCCGAAATTCATGGTGACTTCCTTATTTTCCTCCGCGTCCACCACGGAATACTTCACGCCCGCCTTATCGAGCATCATCTTGCTCATCTTGCAGTTCGGGCAGGTCTTGGTCGCAAAGAGCATGATGCCCTTGACCGCCGTTTCCTGCGGAGCCTTTTCTTCCTTCACGCTTTCCGTTTCGCAAGCGCATTTGTCCGCGCCGTGGAAATGCGAAGTTTCGATATTATAGACCTTTCTGTCCTTGAATTCCTCGCGCTTGCCGTCGTTCCAGTTCTGAATGGGACGATAATAACCCGTGATACGGCTATAAACTTCCGTCGTCTTGCCGCAATGCGGGCAGGTGTACTGCTCGCCCGCCAGATAACCGTGGTCGGAACATACCGAATAGGTAGGCGAAAGCGTATAATACGGCAATTTGTAATTTTCCGCAATGGTACGCACGAGTTTCGCCGCCGCTTTCCAGTCGGGCAGTTTCTGACCGAGGAAGGCGTGGAACACCGTTCCGGAGGTATACAGCGTCTGCAGATCGTCCTGGATATCCAGCGCGCTGAAGATGTCGTCGGTATATCCTACGGGCAGGTGCGAAGAGTTGGTGTAATAAGGCGTATCGCCGTTCTCCGACGCCGTGATGATGTCGGGATAGCGCTTTTTGTCGTGCTTTGCAAGGCGGTAAGACGTGGACTCCGCGGGCGTCGCCTCGAGGTTATAAAGGTCGCCGTACAGTTCCTGATAGTCGGAAAGGCGCTCCCTCATGAAGTTCAAAACGTCCTGCGTGAACTTCTGCGCTTTTGTATGGGTAAGGTCCTTACCTATCCACTTCGCGTTGAGGCAAGCCTCGTTCATGCCGACGAGACCGATGGTCGAGAAGTGGTTATTGAAGGTGCCGAGATAGCGCTTGGTGTAAGGATAAAGCCCCGCGTCGAGCAGTTTGGAAATGGTATTTCTCTTGACTTTGAGCGAACGCGCTGCAATGTCCATCATCTTGGTCAGGCGCTGATAGAATTCGTCCTCGTCCTTGGAAAGGTAAGCGATACGCGGCATGTTAATGGTCACCACGCCGACCGACCCCGTGCTTTCGCCGCTGCCGAAGAATCCGCCGCTCTTCTTTCTCAGTTCGCGCAAATCGAGGCGCAGACGGCAGCACATGGAACGCACGTCGCTCGGCTCCATATCGGAGTTGATATAGTTGGAGAAATACGGCGTGCCGTATTTAGCGGTCATCTCGAAGAGCAGTTTGTTGTTTTCCGTTTCCGACCAGTCGAAATCTCGGGTGATGGAATACGTCGGGATCGGGTACTGGAACCCGCGGCCGTTGGCGTCGCCCTCGATCATGATCTCGATAAACGCCTTGTTGACCATCGCCATTTCCTTGACGCAATCCTTATATTTAAAGTTCATCTCCTTGCCGCCGACGATCGCGGGAAGTTCCGCAAGGTCGTTGGGGACCACCCAGTCGAGGGTAATGTTGGTGAACGGCGACTGTGTACCCCAGCGGGAGGGTGTGTTGACGCCGTAGATGAAAGACTGAATGCACTGTTTGACTTCCTTATACGTCAGATTATCCACCTTGATAAAGGGCGCAAGGTAGGTATCGAAGGAAGAAAACGCCTGCGCGCCCGCCCATTCGTTCTGCATGATGCCGAGGAAGTTGACCATCTGGTTGCAGAGGGTGGAAAGATGCGATGCGGGCGAGCTGGTGATTTTGCCGGGAACGCCGCCGAGCCCCTCCACGATGAGCTGTTTGAGCGACCAACCCGCGCAATAGCCCGTGAGCATGGACAGATCGTGAATATGGATATCGGCGTTGCGGTGCGCCTGGTTAATCTCGTCGTCGTAAACTTCCGTCAGCCAGTAGTTCGCCGTGATCGCGCCGGAGTTGCTCAAAATAAGCCCGCCGACGGAATAGGTAACCGTGGAATTTTCCTTAACGCGCCAGTCGTTGATTTTCAGATAATTGTCCACCGTGTTCCTATAATCGAGCATCGTGGATTTGATATTTCTTACCTTTTCGCGCTGTTTGCGGTAAAGAATATAACATTTCGCAACGTCAACATATCCCGCCTGAATCAGAACGACTTCCACGCTGTCCTGAATGTCTTCAACCGATACGACGCCGTTTACGATCTTGCGGCTGAAATCCGCAGCTACGCGCAGCGCGAGTTTTTCGATGATATCGTCCGTAAATTCCGTCTCTTTCGCATTGAACGCTTTCTTTATAGCGGTCTCGATCTTATCCATGTTATAAGACACGATCTTGCCGTCTCTCTTCTTTACCTGAAACATAATCCTTCGTCTCCTTCCATAAATTCTGTGTAGCGATATCATAACAGATTGCGTCCGTTTTGTCAACCTCTTTTTCCCTATATATTGTATCGATTTTTTAAATAAAACACCATATCTTGTGGCTGTTCGGTCAATTTCTTTTCAGCCGAATCCCCCGTAAAATCACTCTTTCGCACAAAAAAAGCGGCTTTTATCCGTTTTCGGGCAAGAGAAAAAAATGCGAAAGAGCAAATAATTTTTTTTGCCGACGCCCAATTTATTTTTTTCTTTTCTTTCTGCCATTCACCCTTTATTTTTCCCGTGGCGTTTTTGAAGCAGGCAGGCCATTTCTTCCCGCACCGAAAAAACTTTCCTTTTGCCTGTGCTCCGCCGACGGCGAAAAAGCGGCGCGGAAAATTTTCTTTCCACGCCGAACACGTTTTTATTTATTTCTTTTCCCGCGCAATTTCTCCAAAAACTCCTCCACGCTCTCTTTCAAAGGCTTATCGCTTTTCAAAGGAAACAAAAAGTTCGTTTTCAATTTCAGCCGCGCGCGGTGTTCGGCGATGCTCTCCTTGAGCTTTTCATAATGCACCGCCTCTTTGAACTTTTTCGCGGCGTTCCGTATCTTGAGCGAAACGTTGAAACTGATACAGGCATCGACGATCATCACGCCGAAAAACGCCCCCAGAAAAAACAACACCCATACATTTTCCGCCGCCGCAAAAGCAAGGCAGGAAAGCGGATCGTAAAGAAGATACACGAACCCCGCGCCGATTCCGCCCCAAAGCAGGGAAAACAGCGGGCAGATAATGCCTTGAACATTCAAAAATCGGTCGGAATAATCCCATAACTTTATCTTAAATCCTTTAATAAATATGAGTCCCGTAAGATATTCAAGCAAAGTCAAGGCGAAAAACACGATGACGACAATCGCCCATTTCGGAAGGGGTATGGAAGAAAAACCGAACAGGATACACGTTCCGAACCCGTACATCGGAAGATACGGACCGTTGAGAAAACCGGGATTTATCCACCGCTTCGCGCTGAATATGCGGCGAAAAAATAATTCGATTATCCAACCGCACACCGAACCTAAAGCGAAGAGAAACGCTAAGACGAAAAACACGGCGTTACCTTTCCGCGATCATGCGGGCGAGTTTTTCGCGGAAGGCAATGTGCCACGCGGCGTCTTTGGGATAAACGGTGAAATTCTTTTCAAACCCTTCCGCGTACAGCAATTTTTCCACTTCCTCCCTGCCGATCTTCTTTTCAAGCGTTTTCAGCGCGCGGTAATCCTGCATTCCGTCGGAAAAAATTTCGTGCCGTGCGGAATCGAGCGGACCGTCTTTTCCCGGATAGACAACGAACGAGTCGCCGCTTTCAAACGCGCCGCACGCGTCCGTCACAGCATACGGGTCGATGACCGTGCGCGATTCAAAGGAATTATAGAAGTTATACCCCCAGTGCAGATACCCCGCGCATTCGTTTAGATAGAGCTGCATGCCGAGCACCCTGTTCCGCTGCGGCGGGAAACACATGAAACGGTTGGAAAGATTATCGGTCTTTTCCGCACAGCAGGTGTACGCCCACGCCCCCTTGACGCCTGCAAACGCCGTATAAGCTTTTGTAGACACGACGGGCGTCTTTACATAGCCCAGCCGATAAAATTCATAGTGGCTGAGCGCCTCGATACACTTGCAGTCGGGCAGATATTTTTCCAAAAGCGCGCGCGCTTTCGCGTAACTTTCCAAAACGTATTCGCTGGGCTCGTCGGATACGTGGAAATAAGTGTTTTCATATATGCCGAGCTTTTTCAAACACGCTTTCAAAGCGGGCAGAAACTGCGACAAAAACGTTTCGTAAGCGGGAGAATCGCTTGCGACGTGCCAGCCGAAAAGCTTTTTGACTTCCCCGTCTTCTTCGACTTCGATCTTGGGTGTGCATTTCGCCCCCCACTGCGTGAAAAGATGCGCCATTTCAAAATACTTTATCCCGCAGCCGCGCGCCAGCTCCACAAATTTTTCCAGTTTTGAAAAATCGAAAGAATAGCGCTCGCCGCTCTTTTTCATGCCGACGAGCTGCACCGTCATGCGCTCGCCGCCCACCGCCGTGTCGAGAGGCGGCGTAAAAATCGGAGTATAAAGCATATTCATGCCGTGCACGACCGCAGCCGACACATATTTTTTGAGCATTTCGTTGTATTTTTCCGTAAACGGCTCTTCCTTGCATACCCTCGAAAGGGAATCGTAGTGAAACCAGTTCGTATAGATGAGGTCGCTTTCCACCAGCTCCCCGTCCAGCACTTCCAGCGAAAAGGACGTTTCCGCCATCAGCTCGCCGCTCACGTTTTTCAATCTGAACGTCAGTTTATGTACGCCGACGGGCGCACCGCTCACCGTCACCCACGCCGCCTGCCATAGTCCCGCGCGGCAGCAAATACCCAGCTCGCCTACGGGAGAGAGAATATCGGGAACCATCGTCGGTTCGCTCGTAAGCACGTAAGTTTCCCCGGGTACCGTCATGGTGCAGGGCGCGAGAAGCTCCTCCCGCAAAGTGACGAAAGGCGAAATATCGCTGACAAGCTCCAGCGTGCATAGCCGCGTCGTATAAACGGTCTTATAAGCGACCTGAAAAGAATATCTTTCGTTTTTCAGCATGACGCCGTTCTTTTTTTCTTTGCCCGTCTTGGTTCCCTTGATGACGTCGAGCGCGCCGAAGGTGCGCATTTTGCAGAGTTTCATTTTTCCGCTCTCCTTTTTCATTTCCCCGCCCGTTTCGTTACTTGCGGCATATTTATATAATAACTTTTTCGAACTGTTTTGTCAACCGCAAAAAACGCACTTTCAGCGCTCTTTGCAAGCTTTTTTTCAAACGGAAAAATTGCCGTGTAAGCCCCTTTTTAACGCAGATTTCAAAGCCTTGAATTCTTTTGAACAATTTTACGCAAAATTTTGAAAAACCGTCAAATATTGACGATTTTATAATGAAATATTTACTTATAATAGGATTAAAAAAAGCAGGAAAAGTATGGAAATTTCTAAAACCACAGAATATTTTATGAAAGAATGTGTCAAAAACAAAGACAAAAACCGTTACGAACTGCATTACAGGGCGTTAAAAGAAGAATTACTGTTTTGGGAGCGTTACGATCACATTTACAATTCTAACCGCAAAGATATTTTTGAACATTTATATTTTAAACCGCAATATTTCGACGATGCCGAAAAGAAAAAATGCCGCGACTTAAATATAAGCGAAAGCACGCTGGAGCGCTACAGAAAATCATTTATCAAAATGTTTTTATTTATCGTTTCACAACTGAAAAAAGAAAGCGGAGAAGAAAGCAGTCAACAAATAAAGTAACGGGAGTTGATATTCTTCAATACGCACAAATCATCGCCGCGCCGAATCGGACGCGACGATGATTTGACTTTCTTTAGATTCAATAAAAAATGAGCTTGTTTTCGAAACAGCTCATTTTTTATTTACTATTCAATCAGTTGACGCGCCATATCTTGATTTTTAGCAAACATTCAACCTTTTATTTCCATTACCTCGCCGTTTTTCAAACGGCTTTCTTCCGCCTTGAACCCCACGATATGGCTTTCGATGGAATCGTCTATCGTCGTCCGCGTAACGCTCGGA
>CASETU010000056.1 GCA_949290895.1 uncultured Bacillota bacterium | reverse complement strand
CGCAGACCATCTGTTTATAGCCTAATTCTTTAAAATCAAGGCTGTCATACAGCTTTTGCGCCTTTACGTTCTCGGGCTCAACTTCTAAACGGAGCCGCCGCGCTGAGGCGTATTTTTCTTTAAAAAACGCGAAAAACTCCTTTCCCAGCCCTTTGCCGCGGCTGTTTTCCCTCAGATAAATTTCCTCAAGCCACACGACCTTACCGCCTACTTCCTGAGAAAAACTTTTGCTGACTAGTGCATAGCCGCACACTTCTTCCTTATCGCAAATGAAAAAACCTTCCGCATAGACGTCGGAAGAAGTGAATTCTTCAAAAGTTCTTTCCATGTATGCGCGCGGAATAGAATGCAAAACCGCCGCGGAACTGTAAAATTCTTCCGCAAGCTGTAAATACAATTCCCTGTCGTTTTCTTTGATAGCCCGTATCATAGCCCCTCCTTTGCGGCGGTGCCGCTTAATCATTGTAACCGATAAATAAAAATAATGCAACTCGTTTGCTCGAAAAGGGCAAAATCGCTTGACAAAAAATGCGTAACGGGGGTATTTTTTTATTATGCTGATAGATTTTCACACACATGTATTTCCCGATAAACTTGCATACCATGCGTTGGACTCCCTTTCAAAACCCATACATATTCGTCCATGCACAAACGGCACGCTCGCCGATACCGAACGGCTGATGAAAGAATCGGGCGTAACGCAGTTCATCGCGCTCAACATCGCCACTTCCCCGCGCACGGAAAAGCACGTGAACGATTTTGCCATCGAACTTAACCGCACGCACATCGCATTCGGCTCGGTGCACCCTTACAGCGAAAACGCGCTCGACGAGCTTGACCGACTGCACGACAGCGGCGTTAAGGGGGTAAAATTCCATAACGAATACCAAAATTTTTTCGTCGACGACGAAAAGGCTTTTCCCCTTTATGAAAAGATAGCAAAGCTGGGGCTTATCGCCGTATTTCACGGCGGGTACGACCCCGCTTACGAACCGCCTTACAAGGCGTCGCCCGAGCGCTCCGCGCGCGTCTGCGCGGCATTCCCAAAAGGGAAATTCGTATTTGCGCACCTCGGCGGGCTAAAAACGGAAAAAGAAACGCTTTTATACATAAAAAATACGAACGCGTATATCGATACCGCGTTCGCCGCCGCCGCTTTCAGTAAAGAAAGCGCGACGAAAATTATCCGCGAATTCGGCGCGGAACGCGTGCTTTTCGGCAGCGACTGCCCGTGGGAAACGCCGGAAGAAACCGTTCGCTTTATCGAATCGCTTCCCCTTACGCGGGAAGAAAAAGAACTGATTTATTACAAAAACGCGAAACGGCTTTTACGCTTGTAAAATCTAAATTTTCGCAAAACGGGCGGGGCGTCCCCTCAAAAAAAGGGGACGCCCCGCCCGTTTTTTGCGTTTTCGCTCCGCTTTATTGTTTCGGAAGCCGCACGATAAAGGTACTGCCCACATCCTTTTCGCTTTTCACTTCGATAACGCCGTCGCAAAGCTTGACGATCTTTTCCGCAATGGAAAGTCCCAATCCCAACCCCTTTGAAGAATGAGACTTATCACCCTGATAATATTTTTCAAAGATGTGCGAAAGCGTTTCCTCGTTCATGCCCGCGCCGTTATCGCTCACCGTGACCACGATTTCCCCGTTTTGCTCCTTTGCACCGAGCTTTATTTCCCCGCCGCGCGGCGTGTATTTAATGGCGTTGGACAAAAGATTGTACCAAACTTCCTGCATGAGGGACTGATTTCCGTTATATATGACGTCCTCTATCTCACCGCCGTCCACGTTGATGTTTTTCCCGCTCCATTCCCCCGATAGCAGTATGACCGACTGCCTGAGCTGTTCGCCGAGGTCGTATTCCGCCTTGTCGAGCACGATGGACTGCGCGTCCAGCTTGCTCATCAAAAGGGTGCTGTTCGCCAGGGCGGCAAGCCGCTTGGACTCGTCGGCAATCAGCTGAAGATAGGCATTGCGCTCACTTTCGGTAACGTCGTTTTCCATGAGCAGGCGCGCAAAACCGTTGATGGACGTGATGGGCGTGCGCAGTTCGTGCGCGTAATTGTTCAGAAAATCGTTTTTGAGCAATTCCACGTTTTCAAGTTCGGCGCACATCTTGTTAAAGTCGCCGTAAACTTCGGTAAGCGGACCGCCTTTTTCTTCTTCCAGCCTTACGGAAAAATCGCCGTCCGATACCCGCTTTATCCCTTCGGAAAGCACGAATACGTAGCGATAAATATACTTCGATAAGATATAATTGATGACGCCGAGCACAACGCACATCGGAATGAGTATGGCGAGCAGCGTTAAATTCATCTTCGTCGTGCCGGCGAGCTTTGCCATGGCGCTGACGAACATATACGAACCGAACGTCGCCAGAACGATGATGACCGTCTGCACCAAAAGCATTTTGAAAATGCGGCGCTTTGTCAGGTTGATCGCGTATTTTTTACGCTTTTTCATACGCCCTCCCCGACGACGGCTTTATACCCGATACCCTTGACGGACACGATCTCAAATTCCGTGACTTTCTGCAATTTGTTGCGCAGTTTGGAAACGTGAACCTTGATGGTGTCGTCGCCGCTCGGCGTGGAAATCCCCCATACGTCGTCTAATAATTGGTTCTTTGTGAATATCCTGTCAGGATAGGAAAGCAACTTGAACAAAAGGTCGAATTCCTTGCGGGTCAAATCGATTTTTTCGCCCTTGTACTCCGCCGTGTAAGTTTCCGAATCGACGATAAAAT
>CASETU010000055.1 GCA_949290895.1 uncultured Bacillota bacterium | reverse complement strand
TGGCGTCACCCGCATAAGGCGGACGGCACCGTCACCTATACCGAACTGAAAGGCGATATCCGCATGTTCAACGTGGACTTCGGCTACGTGCCCGAAAAGATCGTTCTTCACGACGTGAGCGTCTACGCAAAGCCCGGTCAGAAGATCGCGCTGGTCGGCGCGACGGGCGCGGGAAAGACGACCATCACCAACCTTATCAACCGCTTTTACGACATCGCGGACGGAAAAATCCGCTACGACGGCATCAACATCAACAAAATCAAGAAAGACGATTTGCGCCGCTCGCTCGGCATCGTGCTGCAGGACGTCAACCTGTTTACGGGCGCGGTGATGGATAATATCCGCTACGGAAAGCTGGACGCGACGGACGAAGAGTGCATCGCGGCGGCGAAACTCGCCAACGCGCACGACTTCATCACGCGTCTGCCCGAAGGGTATAACACCATGCTGACGGGGGACGGTGCAAACCTTTCGCAAGGGCAGAAACAGCTTTTGTCCATCGCCCGCGCGGCGCTTGCCAACGCGCCCGTGATGATTCTCGACGAGGCGACATCTTCCATCGATACACGTACCGAAGCGCTCGTGCAGGCGGGTATGGATAAGCTGATGGAGGGCAGAACGGTGTTCGTCATCGCGCACAGATTATCGACCATAAGAAATTCCGACGCCATCATGGTGCTCGACCACGGAAAAATCATCGAACGCGGCACGCACGAACAGCTTCTCGAACAAAAGGGAACGTATTATCAGCTCTATCCGGGCGCGTTCGAACTCGAATAAAGGCTTTTTCTCCCGCGCAGCGCGCGGGAGATTTTTCGGTGCGGGAAAAACGCGTTTTTCCCGCACCGCTTTACAAATTTTGCCGAAAGTGTTATACTGTCGTTGATTTTAATGGGAGAAGGCATGCGTAAAAATCATATTAGCTATCTGAAAAACACCTTTTTGCCCTGCGTTGCAAGCGGATTTGCCGTCGGCATCATCGTCGGCACGGCAGTCTTTTTCTTCAAGTGGGTCGCGGATTTTCTCACGACGAATTCCGCCGCGATATACGGTTACGTACACGCGCATCCGCTGTTTATACCGTTGCTCTTTTTGGGGCTTGCGGCGCTGGCGGTCATGGAATTTTTCCTGCAGACCTTTACGCTCGAATCGCGCGGCGGCGGTATTCCGCGAAGCGTCGGCGTTGTGCGCGGCGTGCTGTCTTTCCGATGGCTGCGATCTGCTGTCGGCGCGGTGTTCAACTCGTTCTTTTCTTTTTTCGCGGGACTCCCGCTCGGTACGGAAGGTTCTTCCGTCCTGATCGGTACGGCGCTGGGCAAAGGCGTTTCCGAATTGCCTCTCGCCCGCCGCGATTTTTCCAAATACACCATGACGGGCGGCGCTTCGGCAGGGTTTGCCGTCGCCACGGGCGCGCCGCTCGCGGGCGTGGTGTTCGCGCTGGAGGAAATGCACCGCAAGGTCGCGCCCACCATGCTGCTCGCCGTCGTGTCGTCGGTGCTCTCCGCATCGCTCGTGTCCGCATTGCTGAATCATGCGCTGGGCGGGAGCGCGGGGCCGCTCTTCGAGTTGCCGTCGGAAGTACCCGTCACCCTCGTGCTGAGTCAGATTTGGATTTTGCTTTTTGCGGGACTCTTTACGGGGTTCGCCGCGGTGGCGTTCTGCCGTCTGCTCGATTTCCTTACGAAGTTTTACAGCAGACACCACGCGCAGAAAGTGCGGTTTTGGCGTATTTTGATACTCTTTCTCGTCGTGGGCGCGGTGGGTTTGGTGCTCAACGACGCGCTTTACGGCGGGCACGGGCTCATTGAAAACGTGCTCTCCATGCAGTTCGGCATCGGCATGCTGTTTGCGATATTTTTCACCCGCTTTTTGCTCATTGCCTTTGCATCGAGCGACGGCGCGTCCGGCGGACTGTTCATTCCCATGCTTTCGCTCGGCGCGCTCGTCGGCGGGATCACGGTCAAACTCTGCGGCGCGATGGGCATGGATCCCGCGTTCAACGCCCTCGTCGTCATCGTGTGCACCGTTTCCTTCATGGGGGCGGCTACGCGCTCTCCGGTGACCGCCATCATTCTTTCGGTTGAGGCTACGTGGCAGTTCACAAACCTTTTTTACGTTGCGGTCTCGGTGTTTATCGCGTATTTCATTATGAGTATGTTCCGCACGGAATCCGCTTACGAAAGCATGCTGAAAAGCATGGTCAAGCGGCAATACCGCGGCAAGGTATGCCGTTCGGCGGAAGCGGAGGTCGTCGTGGGCGAAAACTGCTTTGCCGTCGGCAAGCCCGTATCCGACATTCTCTTTTCTGTCAACCTTATCCCGCGGCGCACGCTCACCGCGGAGCGGGAAGAGGAAGTTTTTCCCGGGCGCGAAAGGAGTTTGCGCGTAGGGGACAAAATCGTATTTACCGCCGTTTCCTACGAGTTTGAGGAAGCGGAAAAAGAACTCGTCAATTATTTCGGCAAGCAGGAGATCACATGGAAGGAGAACTGAAAGAAGTCTTAAAAAGCGAATACGCCGATTTGGAAAAGCTGTGCGCCGCGCTGTGGCACGACGCTTACGACGAACTTTTGGGAAAAGCGCAGGTCGATTACATGCTGGAAAAATTCCAGAGCGCGAAAGCATTTGAAAGACAGGTTTCCGAAGAAAATTACAGCTACTATTTCATCGTGGCGGCAGGCGAACGCGCGGGGTATTGCGGATTGCAGATGCAAAAAGACGCGTTGTTTTTGTCCAAACTGTACCTTGCGGCTTCTTTTCGCGGCGCGGGGATTGCGAAAACGGTCTTGCAAAAATGCGCGCAAATCGCAAAGGCGGCGGGAAAAGATAAAATTTTTCTTACCGTCAATAAAGAAAACGCGCGCGCGATGCGCGCGTATGAAAAATTCGGATTCGTCAAGACGGAAAGCGTTGTTACCGATATCGGCGGCGGGTACGTCATGGACGATTACGTTTACGAATATTATTTGAAACGGGGAGAGGGAAAATGAAAAGAGCGTTGAAGATAACCGCCGTCACGCTTGCGGTCGTGATAGGCGCGTTGCTGCTTACCGTGGGCGGATACGTGCTGTACGTTGTGTTTCAGTATTCGCGTATCGAGGATCATAAAGTTTTGGAGATCGGTTCTTCCGCAAGCGGCAGCGCCGACGGCAAAGTGCCCGCGGGACGGGAGCTTTCCGTGCTCACTTACAATATCGGTTTCGGCGCATACGCGCAGGACTTTTCCTTTTTTATGGACTCCGGCACGATGCTCGACGGGACGAAGGTGAGCGGGACATACGCCAAAGCGCGCAGCGAGGAGATCGTCAAGAAGAATACGGAAGGCGCTTTGCAGACTGCGCAAAGCCAAAACGCCGACTTTTATCTTTTTCAGGAAACGGATACCGATTCCGACCGCTCCTATCATATCGATCAATACCGGGAAATGGTAGATCGCTTCGGGGAGAATTACAACGATACGTTTGCGGTAAATTTCCATTCGGCAAAGTTGCTTTACCCCTTCAACGACCCCATCGGTAAAAGCAATTCGGGGATAGCGACGTTTTCAAAATATCGCATGGAAACCGCCGAAAGACGGCAATATCCCGTCGACAAAGGGTTTGCGAAGTTTTTCGATCTCGACAGATGTTTTGCGGTGCACTATCTTCCCGTCGATAACGGCAAACAGCTGGTGCTTATCAATTCGCACATGTCGGCGTACGACGAGGGCGGCAAGATACGGCAAAAACAGCTCGCCTTACTCAACGAAGTGCTGAAAGAGGAGTACGAAAAGGGCAATTACGTCGTCGTGGGCGGAGATTTCAATCACGACATTGCCGATTCCATGCATACGTTTGAAACGCGGCAGGAAGTGCCCGAATGGGTGTATGCGTTGACAAACGACGATTTGACGGAACATTTTTCCTTTGCCGCAGCGAAAAACGCGCCGACCTGCCGCAGCACCGACATGCCTTACGAAAAGGGAGTGAACTACACCGTCGTTTTGGACGGGTTCATCGTTTCGGACAATGTGGAGGTGGTTTCCGTGGAAAACATCGACACCGACTTTTTATACTCCGACCACAATCCCGCCGTGATGAAATTTGTCCTCAACTGAAAAAAAAAGGTACGTTCCCGCAGTTTTTGCGGAAACTTTTTTTTGCGCGTATAAAAACTTTTCCGAGGGGAAAAATCGGAATAGATTGAAAAAAGGAGAAAGGAAATGAACAATCTGACGCAAAAAGAAGTAACCTTCATATCCGATCTGCTTTCTTACGAAGGCAGGGCGTGCAAAAAAGCGCGGCTCTATTCCAGGACGCTCACCGACAAGGCGATGGCGGAAACCATGGGAAAGATCGCGGACAACCACGAAAAGCGCTTTAACGCGCTGCTCGATCTTCTTTGAGAAAGGAGGAAGAAAATGGAAAATTATAAATCCAAGATAACGCTCAACGAAAAAGATTCCCTCACCGATATTTTGATGGCGGAAAAAGAACTCGTCAAAATGTACGCGCAGGCGATGACGGAAGGGGCGGGCAAGCCCTTCAGAAACGCTGTCAAAAGCAATATGGACGGCGCGATAGGCGATCAGTTTGCCGTGTTTACCGCGATGAACAAAAACGGGCTTTACGAGACCACGCCCGCGGATAAAGCGGAAATCGACAAGAGCAAAGAAACGTTTTCTCAAATGCTTTCTCAGCTCAATTAAATTTTTGCAGTATCAAACGACCCGCCCGCCGCAATTTTGCGGCGGGCGGGTGAATTTTAAAAATAAAACGCTTGCAAAACGGGGAAAAAAGTGCTATGATAATCGGCGAAGGTTTTCGGATAACACTTCAATAAAACAACCGAGGTAAAAACTGAATGAAAAACACCACAAAGATGCTGACGCGCGCGGGTGTCATTGCCGCGCTGTACGTCGTACTCACCTTTATCGTGCTGCCCGTTGCGAGCGGCGCGATACAGTTCAGACCGAGCGAAGCGCTCACCGTGCTGCCGCTCCTCTTCGCCGAAAGCGTGCCCGCATTGTTTGTGGGCTGTCTGCTCGCCAACTTGATTTCCGGGGCGGCGGTGCAGGACATTATATTCGGCGCGCTCGTTTCTCTCGTTGCGGCGGTATGCACGTGGGCTTGCGGAAAGGCGTGCAAGGGCAAGTGGGCGAAAATCGCGTTCGGCGGCATTTTTCCCGTCGTATTCAATGCGTTTTTGCTTCCGCTCATCTGGATATGGGCGTACGGCGGGCTGGATTTTGCGTATTTTCTGCAGGTGGCGTTTCTTTTGATTTCGCAAAGCGTCGCCGTGTATGTGCTGGGAATACCGCTTTTCCTCTCGCTGAATAAAGCGCAGGAAAAACATCCCGTGCTTTTCGGCTACGAAGTCAAAAAACAACAATAAAAAAACCGCTCGGGAAAATGATATGCACCCCAAAAGTTAGACACTTTTGGAGGTGCATATTTTTTATGGCAAGAAGAAAGAAATTTAACACAAAGTACTCACCCG
>CASETU010000054.1 GCA_949290895.1 uncultured Bacillota bacterium | reverse complement strand
GCGGTAGAAGATACGCGCAAACGTGGACGCTATGACGCAGCTTATGCCCGACGCCTTGATGGCGATGGGCGCGTGTTCGCGCGAAGAACCACAGCCGAAATTCTTATCCGCGACGATGATGTCGCCCTCTTTTACGTTGTTTACGAAATCCTTATCGATATCTTCCATGCAGTGTTTTGCAAGTTCCGCGGGCACGGAAGTGTTCAAATACCTTGCCGGTATGATGACGTCGGTATCTACGTTGTCCTTATAGCGGAATACTTTTCCTTTAGCTTTCATATAGCGACCTCCTTAAAGTTCCTCGGGCGAAGAAATTTTGCCCGTTACCGCGCTCGCCGCAGCCACCGCGGGGCTGGCGAGATAGACTTCCGATTCCACGTGCCCCATGCGCCCCACGAAGTTGCGGTTGGTCGTGGAAACGGCGCGTTCGCCCTGCGCCAGAATGCCGAGGTGTCCGCCGAGGCACGGTCCGCAGGTCGGGAAGGAGAAGATAGCGCCCGCGTCGATGAAGATATCGACCAGACCTTCCTGCATCGCCTGTTTATAAATTTTCTGCGTGCCGGGAATGATGATGGTGCGCACGCCCTTCTTGACGTGTCTGCCCTTCAATATCTTCGCCGCGACGCGCAAGTCGGAAATGCGCCCGTTGGTGCAGGAACCGATGACCACCTGATCGATGGGAACGTCCCCCACTTCGTCGATGGTGCGCGTGTTGTCGGGAAGGTGCGGGAAAGCGACGGTCTCCTTCACTTCGGAAAGGTTGATGTCGTAGACCTTTTCGTACACCGCGTCGTCATCCGCCTTATAGACAGTATAGGGTTTTTCGGAATGTTCCTTGATATATTCGATAGTCTTTTCGTCCACTTCGAAGATGCCGTTTTTCGCGCCCGCTTCGATCGCCATGTTCGCCATGCAGAGCCGATCGTCCATGGAAAGCGATTTCATGCCGGGGCCGCCGAATTCCATGCTCTTATACAGCGCGCCGTCCACGCCGATCATACCGATGATGTGCAAGATGACGTCCTTGCCGCTCACCCAGCCTTTGAGTTCGCCCGTGAGGTTGAAGCGTATCGCGCCGGGAACTTTGAACCACGCCTTGCCCGTAGCCATGCCTGCCGCCATGTCGGTGCTGCCCACGCCCGTGGAGAACGCGCCCAGCGCGCCGTAGGTGCAGGTGTGCGAGTCCGCGCCGATGACGAGATCGCCCGCCACAACCAATCCCTTTTCGGGTATCAGAGCGTGTTCGATGCCGACTTCGCCGATTTCAAAATAGTTGGTGATGTCCATTTTCTTTGCAAATTCGCGGATATATTTGCACTGCTGCGCCGCTTTGATGTCCTTGTTCGGCGTAAAATGATCGGGCACGATGGCGACCTTGTCCTTATTGAAGACCTTGTCCGTGCCGAATTTCTGAAATTCCGTGACCGCGACGGGCGACGTGATGTCGTTGCCCAGCACAAGATCGATGTCCGCTTCGATCAGCTGCCCCGCCTTGACTTCGTCAAGATGCGCGTGCCGCGCCAGAATTTTCTGCGTCATTGTCATTCCCATGATAACCGTTCCTCCTTGCCGTTATGCGTTTTCTTCGTCTTTGATGAGTTTGTATTCGATGGCGTCCACCAGCGCGGTGAGCGACGCTTCGATGATGTCCCTCGAAACGCCGACCGTCGTCCAGACGTCCTTTTTATCGCTGCTTTCCACGAGCACGCGCGTCACCGCCGAGCTCGTCTCCCTGCTGTCTAAAATCCTGACCTTATAGTCGGTAAGGGCGAATTCCTTCAGCGCGGGATAAAATCGCTCCAGCGCCTTTCTGAGCGCCACGTCCAGCGCGTTGACGGGGCCGTTACCCTCCGCCGCGGTGATTTCCGAATTGCCGTTTACGCTGACCTTGACGAGCGCCGCCGCAGGCGCGAAATCGCCCCCCGCGCGCTGCTCGCCGATGGTTTTGAATTTTTCGATGGAAAAATAAGATTTATACGCGCCGAGCTGTTTTCTCACCAGCAGTTCGAACGAAGCGTCCGCCCCCTCGAACTGATAGCCCTTAAATTCCATTTCCTTGATTTTTTCGATGATCTTCGCGGTAACGGGGTCGTCCTTTTTCACCGACGGGTCGACCTTTTGTATCTTGCCGATAACGGTGCTCCTGCCCGCGACCTCGCTCATTAAAAAGCGGCGTTCGTTACCCACTTCTTCGGGCGGGATATGTTCGAACGAGCGGCTGGACTTGTTCACGCCGTCGATGTGCATGCCCGCCTTGTGCGTGAACGCCGACTTGCCGACGTACGGCATGCCGCGATTTAAACGCACGTTGGAAATTTCCGCCACGCGCCGCGCGATCTCCGTCAGATTTTTCAAATCGCCCGCGACGCAGTTCACGCCGCATTTAAGCTGCAAGTCCGCTATGATCGCCGAAAGGTTCGCGTTGCCGCACCGCTCGCCGTAGCCGATGAGCGTGCCCTGCACGTGATCCGCACCTGCGAGCACCGCCTCCACGGAGTTCGCCACGCCGCAGCCCGTATCGTCGTGCGCGTGCACCCCGACAGAGCAGGATATCGCGCCCTTCACCGCCCGCACCGCCTCGGCAATCTCGTGCGGGAAACACCCGCCGTTGGTATCGCAAAGCGACACGACGTCCGCCCCCGCGTCCGCCGCCGCCTTGACAGTGGCCAAAGCGTATTCTTTATTGTTTTTATATCCGTCGAAGAAGTGTTCCGCGTCGAAGATGACGGTCTTGTTCATCGACTTGAGGTAAGCGACGGACTCCGCAATCATCGCGAGGTTTTCTTCCTTCGTCGCCTTTAATATCTCCGTCACGTGAAAGTCCCAGGACTTTCCGAAGATACTGACCGCCGCCGTGCCCGCGTTTGCAAGCGCGTTCAGGTTGGCGTCGTCCTTGCAGGCGCAGTTTTTCCGCCGCGTGGAACCGAATGCGGTGAGCACGGCGTTTTTCAGCTCGAGCGCCGACGCCGCCTTGAAAAATTCGATGTCCTTCGGATTGGAAAACGGGTTGCCCGCCTCGATAAACGTAACCCCCAGCTCGTCGAGCGCGCGGCAGATATTGATTTTATCGGTTACGGAAAAGGATATCCCTTCCGCCTGCGCTCCGTCGCGCAGCGTGGAATCGAGTACGGTAATCTTCTTCATCGCTCACCCCTCTGCCACCAGGTTTTTATCGTGAATCATGTTGTTGATAGCAGCAACGTAAGCCCGAACCGCAGCCTCCACGATGTCTGTGCAGACCGCGTGCCCATTATATATCTTGCCCGCCGAACGGATTTTGACGGTCACTTTGCCCTGCGCGTCCGTCCCGCCCGTCACGGCGTCGATGAGGAAGTCGACCAACTCGAAGTCCTCCCCGCCGACAAGCTGTTTGATGGCGCTGTACGACGCGTCGATGGGACCGAATTTGGAGGAAGTTACCGCCTCCACCGCGTCGCCGTTCTCGTTGATGAGCCGCACCGCGCTGGTCGTCGTGATGGTGTTGCCCACGTTGATGACGAACCTGTCGAGCTTGAAACTTTCGTGTATCTTGATGATCTTCTTATGCACCAGCGCCTCCAAATCGAGGTCGGAAACGCTCTTTTGTCTGTCCGCAAGCACTTTGAATTCTTCGAAGATCTCCTGCAGTTCTTCCTTGCCGACGGTAAATCCCATCTGGCGGAGCTTGTCTTCTATGGCGTGCTTGCCGCTGTGCTTGCCGAGCACCATCTTGTTTTCCTTTAAGCCGATGGACTCGGGCGTCATGATTTCGTAGGTCTCGCGCTTTGCCAGCACGCCGTGCTGATGTATGCCCGATTCGTGCGCGAAAGCGTTCTCTCCGACGATGGCTTTGTTCGGCTGCACTTTAACGCCCGTGATCGCCGTCAGAAGTTTACTCGTCTTGAATATCTGCGTCGTATCGATGCCCGTGTCCGCGTCGAAAATATCCTTGCGGGTCTTGAGCGCCATGACCACTTCTTCGAGGGCGGTGTTGCCCGCGCGCTCGCCGATGCCGTTGACGGTGCACTCTATCTGCGTGGCGCCGTTCATGACCGCCATTAAAGAATTTGCCGTCGCCATGCCCAAATCGTTGTGGCAATGCACCGAAACCGTTACTTTATCGATATCCTTCACGTTTGCCATCACGTCGGAAATGAACTTGCCGTACTCCGTCGGAACGGCATAGCCGACGGTGTCGGGCAGATTGATGGTCGTAGCGCCCGCCTCGATGGCGATCTGCACCACTTCGCACAAAAACGCGAGGTCGCTGCGGGAGGCGTCCTCCGCGGAAAATTCCACGTCGTCGCAAAGACTGCACGCATAGGAAACCATTTCGCGACAGGTCCTTTTCACCTCTTCGCGGCTCATTTTCAGTTTGTATTCCATGTGGATATCGCTGGTCGCCAAAAAGACGTGCAGCCGCGGGTGCACCGCCTCTTTCACCGCCTCCCACGCCGTGTCGATATCCTTTTTGAGCGAGCGGGCAAGCGAGGCGACCGCCGCGTTTTTCACGACGGAGGCGATGCCCTTTACCGCCGCGAAATCGCCTGGCGACGCGATGGCAAAACCCGCCTCGATGACGTCCACGCCCAACGCGTCGAGCTGCGCCGCCATCTTCAGTTTTTCGCTTATGTTCATGCTGCAGCCCGGGGACTGTTCCCCGTCGCGCAGCGTCGTATCGAAAATTTTAATCCTCTTCATACTTTGCCTCCCCGGAAAAGCTCTTTTCGCCGCGGCGCACCGCCGCAAAGCCCGTGCGCACGATCTCCAGCACGGTGAACGGTTCGAGCATTTTGATAAGCGCGCTCAGCTTATTCGCGTCCCCCGTCGCTTCCAGCACGAGGGAATTTTCCGCCACGTCCACCACGCGCGAGCGGAAAATGTTGGATATTTCCAGAATCTCGGCGCGGGTCTCACGGGTCGTTTTCACTTTGACGAGGACGAGTTCGCGAAACACCGACGTTTCGGGATCGAGGATTTCCACGTTGAGGATTTCCACGAGTTTGCTCACCTGCTTGGTGATCTGATCGACGGTATATTCGTCGCCGCTCACGACCACAGTCATGCGCGACAGCTTGGGATTTTCCGTCACGCCGACGGTAAGGCTTTCGATATTGTAACCCCGCCGCGCAAACAGAGAACTCACGCGGCGCAACACGCCCGAATGATTTTTGACCAGCACGGATAATACGTAACTTTTCATCGCAAACTCCTTTTCCTTTGAAATATAAAAAAAATCCCCGCCCCAAAAAAACGTTTTGGGACGAAGACATACATCGCGCGTTACCACCCAACTTGACCGCAATGCGGTCCACTCGGCTAAGGATATACCTTATGGCTTTTAACGGAGCCGACCCGAACGTCTTTACTTTCCGAAACGGAGTTCAAAACGCCTGCTCGAAAGTGAGTTTCGCTATACCGCCCTGCCTGCTCGCACCGACCGCAGACTCTCTGAAAGCCGCCCGTATACCGACGTTCTTCGTCATCGCATTTAAAAATATATTTCTTAGATTTTATCAAACGGCTTTATATTTGTCAACTGTTTTTCGGCGGTTTATTGAAATCTCACGTGCTCGCCCGTCTCTTCGTATTTCGCCCACTCGCACACGTTGACCGCGTGGTCGCCTATGCGCTCGAAATACTTGGCGATCATCATCAAAACCAGCGCGTCGTCCGCCGCGCCCGCGTCGGCTTTCATCGCCTCGATGAGTTCCTTTTTCACGTCCTCGAAAAGAGCGTCCAGCTTGTCGTCCACTTTGGCGGTGGCGTCGGCGAGCTTTTCATCGGAAAAGATAAAGCTGTCCACGCTGTTTTTCACCATGTCCTTGGCGATGAGACCCATCGTCTTGAGCCGCTGTGCGTTGATACGCCCAGCGACGTCTTCATGCTGCGACAAAAGCTCCCCGATATCCCCCGCCTGATCGCCGATACGCTCGATGTCGGTGATGACTTTGAGCGTTGTGGATACGGCGCGGAAGTCCGCCGCGACGGGCTGTTCCTTGAGCAGCAGGCGCATACACATGCGCTCGATATCCATTTCGTATTCGTCCACTTTCTTGTCGCGTTCGTGAATGCCCGCGGCGAGCGCGGAATCGTTTTCTTCGAAGGCGCGCACCGCGTCGTCGATCATCTGTTCAACTAAGATACACATATCTTTCAGGCTCTTGCGCATTTCCGCAAGTCCTTCTTCCAAATACCTTCTCGCACTCATTGTCGTGCCCTCCTTATCCGAATCTGCCCGTAATATAATTTTCCGTCTGCTTTTGTTTAGGCGACGTAAAAACCTGCTCCGTGTCACCATATTCTATCAAATCTCCCAGTAAGAAGAACGCCGTTTTATCGGAAATACGCACCGCCTGCTGCATGTTGTGCGTGACGATGACAACCGTAACGTCCTTTTTTAGCTCCATGCAAAGCTCCTCTATTTTTCCCGTGGAAATCGGGTCGAGCGCGCTGGTCGGCTCGTCCATCAAAATAATCTTCGGCTCGACGGCGAGGGCGCGCGCGATGCAAAGCCGCTGCTGCTGTCCGCCGGAAAGCCCCATTGCCGATTTGTTGAGACGGTCCTTAAGTTCGTCCCACATCGCCGCCTGTTTCAAAGAGCGCTCGACGATCTCGTCGAGTTCGGCGCGCTTTTTGATGCCGAACGTACGCGGACCGTAAGCGACGTTATCGTACACGCTCATCGGGAAAGGATTGGGCTTTTGGAACACCATGCCTACGTTCTTGCGCAGTTCGTTGACGTCGATGTCCCCGTAAATATCCACTTCTCCTATTTTGAATTCGCCCGATATCTTGCAGCCTTCCACCAAATCGTTCATGCGGTTGAAACACTTTAAAAACGTGCTTTTGCCGCACCCCGAGGGACCGATGAACGCCGTAATCTGCTTTTCGGGAATCTCTATCGATATATTTTTAAGCGCCTGAAAATCGCCGTAGAAAAGGTCGGCGTTTTTCACTTCGATGCTTCCGCCGTAACGCAGCGTTTCGGCGGATTCCGCATCAGGCGCATTTATTTTGTTTTTTCTTTTTCTGAACAACATTCGTATCTCCTTGTAACTTACTTTTCAGTTTCTTGCCGACGAAGTCCGCCGCAAGGTTCAATATCAAGACCAGCAAAATGAGAATACACGCGGTGGCGTATGCCTCGTTCATATACCTGCCCTCGCCCGCAAAGGTGTAGAGCGCGACCGCCAGCGTGGTGCCGCCGCTCAAGAACCCTTTCGGCATGGGCATGACCACGCTGCCCGTGGTATAAAGGAAGGGCGCGGACTCGCTGATGACGCGGCTCATGGACAATATGATCGCCGCAAAAATACCGGGAAGCGCGCTCGGCAAAACGATTTTGAAGATGGTGCGCACCTTGCCCGCGCCGAGGGCGTAAGAACCTTCCCGCAAACCGTCCGAAACGGCTTTCAGGCTTTCTTCTGTGGAACGTATCACCGTGGGCAAAAGCATCAGCGTGATGGTAAAGCTGCCCGCCAGAATGGAAACGTGATGACCGAACCACACGACAAAGGTGACCATACCGAACAGCGCGTAAACGATAGACGGGATACCGCTCAGTATATCTATCGCACTGCGTATCAGCCGCACGATCCAACTGCCTTTTTTCGTGTATTCATTGAGGAATATGGCTGTTGCGATACCGAGCGGCACTGCGATGATCAAGCTGAGAAATACGACGGCGAGCGTCGTCACGATACTCGAGGATATCGTATAAATCAGCCGCCCCGTTTCATCGGTTTCCGCATTGAACGAACCGAACAGAAAATGCCAGTTGATATACCCTATTCCCTTGACGACGACAAATCCTACGACGATGAGCAACGCCGCGGCAGCGACGCAACTGCAAAACCAGCATAATGCCCGACCGATTTTTTCAAATTTCAGCTTGTAAAATACCGAGCCCAGCGCGCCGCCCGAAAGCTTTTTGCCGCCTTTATCCTTCTTCTTGCTTTTAACCAGACCGAAAAGCACGTTGATGATCAAAATAAAAATGAGGAGCACCACGCCCGTCGCGACGAGCGCGCCGCGGTGCAGTTCGTTGGCATACCCCATTTCCAGAACGATGTTCGCCGTGAGGGTACGAAAACTCAAAAAAAGTTTTGACGGATAGTTGACGGCGTTTCCCGCAATCATGACGACCGCCATCGTTTCGCCTACGGCGCGCCCTACGCCCAGAATGAGCGAGGCGACGATGCCCGATTTCGCGGCGGGTACGATGGTATTGAACACCGCCTGTTCATGCGTAGCGCCCAGCGCACGGGCGCCTTCGTAAAGTTCCCGCGGGACGGCGTCGAGACTGGTTTTGGAAAGGGAAACGACCGTGGGCAAAATCATCAGTCCCAAAACGATGGAAACGGACAAAATCCCGCTGCCGCTGCCGTTGGGAGACATATTCCCCAGCAGAGGCAGAAGCACCGTCATGCCGAAAAAACCGTAGACGACGGAGGGAATACCCGCCAACAGGTTGATGATGGCGGAAAACACGCCCTTTATCCTTCTCGGACAAAAACGGGAGATGAAAACCGACGTGAAAAACCCGAATATGCCGCCGACGATCAGCGCGCCCAGCGTGCCGACGATGGAGCCGACGATCATTTTGAACACGCCGTAATTTCCCGCGACCTCCCCTATGAATTCGTCGTCTTCGTTGGGGTTCCACTTCGTTCCGAATAAGAATTTGAAAAATCCGATTTGTTTGAACGCGGGAATACTTTCCGCAATCAGAAACACGAATATGGTGATAACGGCAATTATACAGATAATCGCCGTTATCAGGAACAAGCCTTTGCTTGTCGATTCCTTAATTTTTGTTTTATTCATAGACGCTTATTTGATTTCGCTGAACTTTTTGATGGAACCCGTGTAGATATTGAAGAGGTTAAGTATCGAAATATCGCTTATCTCGTTTGCGGGGTTGACGATGACCGCAACCGCGTCGAGGCAAACGGTGTTTTCTACATACGTATCTTTGGGGCTGGACGAGCTGGCAAGTCCGAGCGTAGCGCCAGTCGTATCGTTTTCCACCGCCGTTCTGCCACCGCCCGAACCGGGATAGGTCTGGTTGATGGTGACGTTCGGCTGTTTTTCCTTATAAGCCGCGATCAGTTTGATCATCAGTTCCGTCATGGACGTGGAACCCGTAACGTTGATGGTCGCAGCCGAAAGGGTGGCGGGTACATAAGCCGCGGGCGTCCTTTCGGGATCGCGAATCAAACCCTCTTCGTCGATGATGTCGAGCACGTCGGAGCTCATGCAGAAGTTGTAAAAGTCCTGAGCAGCGGGCGTGATGACCTCGTCTGCACGCGTCAGCAGCAGGAACGGACGCTGAATTTTATACTCGCCGCTCTGCACGTTTTCCGTGGTGGCTTCCACGCCTTCCACTTTCAAAGCCTTAACGTCTTTGTTGACCGACGCCAGGGAAATATAACCGATGGCGTTTTTATTCGACTGCACGGAAGTGAGCACGTTCGCCGTAGAAGGAAGTTCCTGACGGTTCAAAACGAAAGAATATTTATCCGTTTCGTCCTTAGTGATTTTTTCAAGCGAAACGCCGTCCTCGCTCTTGACCACTTTTTCAAAAGCTTC
>CASETU010000053.1 GCA_949290895.1 uncultured Bacillota bacterium | reverse complement strand
GACGACGATGACGACGATAAGCCCACGGTGGAAGAAGTGGTGTTCATCATGCCCGTGAACGGGGAAGTATTGCGGCATTATTCCGAAGAACCCGTTTTCAACGGAACGCTCAATATGTTTACGGCGCACCTCGCGATGGATTTTTCCGCGGCTGAAAGCAGCGAAGTATATGCCGTTTACGACGGCAAGGTGGAAAGCGTTACCGCGAACAACCTGATGGGCACGAAGATCGTCATCGATCACGGCGACGGGCTCAAGAGCATCTATTATTCGCTTGAAGACGGCGACGAAGTGACCGTCGGACAGCAGGTGAAGAAGGGCGACGTAATCGCGCACGTTTCCACGACCTATCTCGAAGAACTTGCCGACGGCGCGCACCTGCACTTTGAAGTGGAGGAAAACGGCGAACGCATCAATCCGTTGACCTATCTCGAAATCGACGAAAAATAAAATGCGCACGGAAGCGCTCCTTAAAACACCGCTCGACGCGGTGTTTTTTGCGTTTTTAAGCGTTGTCGATTTATAAAAAAGCGCTATTTTTTGCGCGGAGAAATTTTACGCGATATAGAATATTTAAGCGGACATGCCGAATAAACTGAAGTGTACAAGTATCTTCCGCCGTGCGGGACGATTCCGTCGGCGCGGGGAACGGAAAAATAAGAGGTGTGTCTCATGAAGAAAATCAGTATCGTAATCGCTGTGCTTTGCGCGTTCTGCGCTTTGTTTGCCGTCGGCTGCGGTAAAGGCGGCGGCGCGCGCAGCCGCTATGAAATGACGCTCGTCTACGAGGACGGCGTTTTGGAAGGAACGATGGACTTTACCTATCTCAACAATACGGAAACGGCGATCAAGGAGCTCAAGTTCAATCTCTTTCCCAACGCCTATCGTCAAGGGGCGAAGTATCCCGCCGTGGCGGTTTCCGCGTCGGCGGGCGCATATTACGCCGGCAAATCCTACGGCGGTATCGAGATAGAAAGCGTAAAAATCGGGGATACGGAAGCGGAATTTTCAATAGGCGGCGAAGATGAAAACATTTTAGTTGTCCCCCTTTTAAAAGAGGTGTTTCCCGACGAAAAATACGATTTGACGGTTGAATTTTGCGTGAATATAGCCAAGATCAACCATCGCCTCGGCATTACGCAGGGCGGAACGGTCAATCTCGGCAATTTCTATCCCGTGCTTTGCGGCTACGACAACGGTTTTTACGAGTGCGTGTATTACTCTTCCGGCGATCCGTTCTTTTCCGAGTGCGCCGATTATGAAGTGACCCTCACCGCCGACGAAAAATACACCGTCGCGGCGAGCGGCGAACGCGTGAAGAGCGAAACGCAAAACGGCAAAACGACGCAGACGTACCGCTTGAAAAACGCCCGCGACTTCGCGTTTGCCTTGAACGAAAACTTTGAAACGATGTCGGCAAAAGCGGGGGACGTCACCGTCAATTACTACTATTTGAAGGATTCTTCGCCCGTAAAAAGCATGGACTTTGCCGTCAAGGCGGTCGGTACTTTTTCTTCGATGTTCGGCGAATATCCTTATTCTTCTCTTTCCGTGGTAGAAACGGGATTTAACGAGGGCGGCATGGAGTATCCCGCGCTCGTCTACATAAGCGACAGGCTGGACGCGGCGTCTTACGGCGAAGTCATCGTTCACGAAACGGCGCACCAGTGGTGGTATGCGTCGGTGGGCAACAACGAAGTCGAAAGCCCGTTTTTGGACGAGGGGCTGGCGGAATATTCCACGGTGCTCTTTTACGAAGCGAACGAGGGGCTGGGCATGACCCGTCCGCAGATGATCGAGGCGGCGGAAATGACTTACCGCACTTATTATAACGTGTACGATCAGCTGTTCGGCAAAGTCGATACGACGATGCTGCGCTCCTTGAAAGATTATTCGTCGGAATACGAGTACGTCAACATCGCCTATATCAAAAGCTGTCTGATGTTCGAACATCTCCGCCAGGGCGTCGGCGACGAAATGTTTTTCAAGTGTCTGAAAAAATATTACGCGGATAACGCCTATGCGGTGGCTAAGCCCGAGGATCTTGTGGGCGCTTTTGAAAAGTGCGGCGCGGCGACCAACGGATTTTTTGAAAGCTTTTTCGACGGAAGCGCGATAATTTAAAGATTCTTCCAAATAAAAAGCGCAATCTTTTGTTAATTTATTGACAAAAGCGGCGGTAAATGTTAAAATTATCAAGTATCTATGTAATCAAGCGCGCCCGTGCGCGCGTTTATCAGGAGACTTGACAACAACATGAAAAACATATTGAAAATCGCGTTGGCTTGCGTTTTCGCCGTATGTCTCGCATTGTCGCTGGTCGCGTGCCAGACGGACAAAAATTCGTCGAACAAAACCCCCGGTGCTCATTATTACACGAATAAGGGCGGGGAAACCGTTCTCCGCGAATACGTTCCCAAAGAGGGCGTGAGCGAGCTCACCGTTTCCGAGGACGTCGACAAAATTCAGGCGGGCGCATTCAAAGGCAACGGTACGCTGAAAAAGATCGTAATCAATTCCAACGTGACGGAAATCGGCGACGGCGCGTTCGCCAACATGACGGCGCTCGAAGAGCTGGTGCTGCCCTTTGTGGGACAGTCCGCGACGGCGGTCAACGAAAAGAAGACTTTCGGTTATCTTTTCGGCACGGAAGAATATGACGGCGGCGTGGCGGTAACGCAGAACTATAATGCGAGCTCCACCGCGACGTATTATATCCCCGAAACGCTGAAAAAAG
The DNA here is from genome assembly GCA_949290895.1 of uncultured Bacillota bacterium. Taxonomy (GTDB): domain Bacteria; phylum Bacillota; class Clostridia; order Christensenellales; family Borkfalkiaceae; genus UMGS775. Next base: position 6,919 of record CASETU010000053.1, on the reverse strand, counting down.
TGACGGTAAATGCGGATAAAGGCGTAAAGGTCGAATCCGAAGGCGAAGAAGCGACCTACGAAGGTTATAAACTTCCCGCGTATGCGTTCCATTCGATGAACCGTCTGGAAAGCGTTACGCTGACGGGTAATATTTCCGAAGTCGGCGACTATGCTTTTTATGATTGCTACGGCATGAAAGGGTTCGTCCTTCCCGAAAGTGTGGAAAAGATCGGCAAATATGCGTTTGTCGGCTGCAACCGCGTGCAGGGCGTTGCGAGCACCGCGGAAACTGCAGGCTTCCGCTTTGCCGCAAACGGCAGCCTTGAAGAAATCGGCGATTATGCTTTTGCAGGTTCTTTCCTGACGGAGATCGTTCTGCCCGAGGGTGTGACGAAAATCGGCGAAGGTGCGTTTGCTTCCGTCACCACGGGGCTTACGGTAGACAGGGAAAGCAAGCTTGAAAAAGTCACGTTGCCGCAGTCTTTGAAAGAAATCAGCAAGTACGCGTTCTTCAAATGCGTGAATCTCACGGAAGTGGTTTATTCCGATTCGCTGGAAACCGTCGGCATCGGCGCGTTCGAATATTGCGATAAACTGCAGCTCGTCAAAAACGCCTCTTCTTCGGAAACCGTTCCCGCGGACGGCAAGGTCGGCAAGATCGTCGTCGGCGCGTCGGTTCTGAAAGTGGAAGCGGGCGCGTTTGCCAACATGGGCAACGAAGTCATCGTGTATTCCATCGAAAAGGGCGCTGCCGCCTATGTGAACGGCTGGAACGCTAACACCAAGGGTTTGGAAGAATAATTAAATCATAAACGAAAGGAACGCGAAAAGCGTTCCTTTTTTTATGCTCTTTAGACCGCGTTTTTTCTGTTCGGCGGCGCGTTGCGTTTTTTTATTTTTTCGATGTGTGCCGCGGGTGTATTGAAAGCGCGGGAAAAGCGCGCGCCGAAAATACGCTTTCAAATAAAAGAGCGCCCGCCGCAAACTGCGGCGGGCGCTCAACTTATTTTGCTTTGATATTACGGATTGCTCGAATACGCAGGGAGTTAAAAGCGGTCTATGTCCGCCTGAAACTTATCGAAAAGGTTATAGCGTTCGGGGTGCATGAGGGCGGAATACATTCTGTCGCGCACGAAGGGGATATCCTTTTTGATGGCGTCGATGTAGCCTTTCACCGCCTCCCGCTTGGTCTTTTTGTTTGCGGGACAGCAGCTTTTCGTTACGGGTAAATCCTTTGCGTAGGCGGCGATGTTCTTTTCTTCGAGATAGAGCATGGGGCGTATCTGCACGATGCCCGTGCGGTCGAGCAGGGACTTCGGCGACATGGTGGAGAGCCTGCCCTCGTAGAACAGCGAAAGCAGCATGGTTTCGATAAAGTCGTCGGCGTGGTGTCCCAGCGCAACCTTATTGCAGCCGTTTTTCACCGCCGCGCTCATCAGCGCGCCCTTGCGCATTTTGGCGCACAGCGCGCAGGGGTTCGGTTCCTTGCGCACGTCGAAAACCACTTCGCCTATCTGCGTTTTTTCCAAAATAAAGGGGACGTTCAGCTCGTCGCAGAACGTTTTCAGGGGGGCGTGGTCGCTTTCCGTAAAGCCGAGGTCTACCGTAACGGCGACGAGGTCGAATCTTTCGGGGGAGAATTTTTTATACGCCGCGAGCAGCTTTAATAGCGTCACGCTGTCCTTTCCGCCGGAAAGTCCCACGGCGATCTTGTCGCCGTCTTTTATCATCTTGTATTCCGTTATCCCGCGGCGGAAGCCCGCCAGCATTTGTTGCGTCGTCATTTTTTTCACCTTTTCGTTTGACAATTCATTCCCTTTGACATTATACTGTTATTATCGGAAAAAAGCAAATCATATCGGGAGAATGTTTTGGACGGATTTATCGAAAGCGTAAACAATCTGATCGGCAGCCCCGCGCTGACGGCAATGCTGGTGTCTCTGGTGCCCCTCATCGAACTCAAAGGCGCTATCCTTTTCGCGCGCGCGAGCGGGCTGGGATTTTTCGCCGCGCTGGGAACGTCGTATCTCGGCTCCACTTTCGTGGCAATACCCATTTTTTTCCTGTTGGTGCCCGTTTTGAACCTGCTCAAAAAGATAAAGTGGTTCAACCGCTTTGCCTGTAAGGTAGAAGAATATTTCAAAAAGAAAGCGGAAAGCGTGAAAAAGCGCGAGGGCAAGCTGAGCGAAACGGGCATAAAGATGCTGGGCGTTTTTATATTCATCGCAATCCCCTTGCCGATGACGGGGGTGTGGACGGGCACTGCCATCGCGGTGTTTCTGGGTCTTAAATTTAAGGAAATCCTGCTCCCCGTGCTGGGCGGCAACCTCATTGCGGGGCTGATTATTTCCGTGCTCGCGGAACTGTTTTTGCCCTACGTGGACATTATTTTATATGTTTTATTCGCGCTCGTCGTCGTCATGCTCGTGGTGTTTATCGTCAAAGTCGCGCTGACAAAGCCCAAAGCGGAAAATGCGCAAGGCGGTGACGCCCAGGACGACGGAGAAAACAAAGAGGAATAAGCTAATGATAAACTTTTTCAGACGAAAAAAGAAAAAGGCAAAGCTCGGCATCGCGCTGGGCAGCGGCGGCGCGAAGGGCATGGCGCATATCGGCGCGCTCAAAGCCTTTGAGGAAAACGGGATAGAATTCGACTGCGTTGCCGGCGCGAGCATCGGCAGCATCGTCGGCGCGTTTTACGCTCAGGGGTATTCCGCAGACGAAATCCTGCATTTACTGGAAACGGTCAACTTCAAGGAAATCACCAACAAGTTCATGATCAGAATGGATACCGACGGGCTGGAGTGCGTCATCAACCGCTATATCGGCGATTTGACGTTTGCGGAGCTGAAAAAGCCCTTTGCGGCGACGGTCACAGTGGCGGATACGGGGGAAGAGATCGACGTGAAGGAAGGGAGCATCGCGCGCGCTTTGTGCGCGTCGAGTTCCTATCCGCCTTTCTTTAAGCCTGTGGAAATCGACGGCAAAGTGTGTATCGACGGGGCGTTTTCCAACGCCGTGCCCGCCGACCTCGTGCGGGATATGGGCGCGGACTTCGTCGTGGGGATAGACCTTTCGGCATTCAAAAAGGAAAAGAAAAGCTTTTTCGGGGAGTTTTTTGCAAAAATGCCCTTCGAATACGGCGATACTTCGGAAAAAGGTTATCGCTTTTCCGACGTGATGCTGCGTCCGCGGCTCGGCGAGTTCAGCGCGGCGAGCTTTTTCGGACTTCACGAAATGTACGAAATCGGTTATGAGACCGCTATGGAGGAAATGAACGAAATCAAGGCGAAAATCGCCGCTTTGAAAATAAAATAGTGAGGATAAAACATTTATGGCGAGGAAAAAGAGAAGCAAAGCGAAAATAAGCTTGGAAGTGGTGCTGGCGATATTGCTCATCGCAATCATCGCCGCAGTCATCTGCTATTTTGCGGTGCCGTCCTTCAAAAAAATGGTGGACGATTATCTGCAAAGGCTCGTGCAGGGTAACGACCCCGGCACGAACGACGCGAAGGGCGAAAGCGAACTGCGCGTACACTATCTCGACGTGGGGCAGGGCGATTCCATTCTCATCGAGTTCCCCGACGATACCGATATGCTTATCGATTCGGGCGACAGGCGTAATGCAACTGCGGAATATATCGAAACGTATCTGAAAAATTTAGGCATCGAAACGCTCGATTATCTAGTGCTGACTCATTCAGATTCTGACCACGTGGGCAACATGGTGCAGGTGCTTGAAGCTTTCGAAGTGGAAAAGGCGTACATACCATATATTAAAAACACGTCCATTACGCAGACCTATCAGAAATTCATCACCGCGTTGGAAGCGGAGACGTATACCGCGGCGGACGGCAGTAAAGCGGAATGTGAAATTTTGTATTCGGAAATCGGTCAGCTCATCGACAGCGAAAATACTACCGATAAATTCTTTATGGCATTCCTTTCGCCCGCGGAAAAGGATAATCCCGACGGGGAATATTATGAACTCAACAGTAAAAAAGACCCCGATTCAAAACTTAGAAACGCCGTTTCTCCCATCACGTATCTCGAATATATGGGCAAGAAAATCATATTCACGGGGGACGTGACGGGCGATCCCGCCGAACGCGTGATGAAAAATTACGAAACGGGCGTTTACAACAATATGTTTCCCGACGGAAACGGCGGCTATTATGCCGTGAACTTTGAAAACGGGGTGGACGTGTATAAAGCGGCGCACCACGGTTCTGGTTTGGAAGGTTGTAATTCTAAAGATTTTATAAATTTTTTAAATCCCAAATATGCAGTGATATCATTAGATTCCGAAACTGCGGCAAATAAAGGTTGGGAAATGCCTGCGTCTACCTTAATGGAAAGCTTTTCAGATATCGGAACTTCGGTTTATCGTACTGATTTAAACGGCACTATAGTTGTAACGGTTTATCCCGACGCGGCTAAAGGCGTTTCGCTGTATCTCGGCAAACAGGACGAGGAAGTCGGTTCGGTGAGCGACGGCGTGGCGCAGGCTGCGGCTTGTTTCGTTGCGGAAAGTAAAATAAAAGTTAATTATTTCTACGCCGAACCCGTTTGCTTGACAAATTGAATTTTTGGCGATAAAATACTGAAAATTGCAAATGTGTAAGGTAAATTCAAAGTAAATTTCAGAGGTCGTTTTCTATGCTGAGTTTAAAAAATATCGTTAAAAATTACGGGGAAGGCGAAAACAAAGTCGCCGCACTCAAGGGCGTGAGCGTCGATTTCCGCCGCAACGAATTCGTTTCGGTGCTGGGACCGTCCGGCTGCGGCAAGACCACGCTTTTAAATATCATCGGCGGGTTGGACAGATATACTTCGGGCGATCTCGTCATCGAGGGAAAGTCCACGAAAAATTACACCGATAAGGATTGGGACGCCTACCGCAACAACAGTATCGGTTTTGTGTTTCAGTCGTATAATCTCATTCCGCACCAGAGCATACTCGCAAACGTGGAGCTTGCCCTCACCATTTCGGGCGTCAATAAAACCGAACGCCGTGCCCGCGCGCTCGCCGTGCTGGAGAAGGTGGGGCTGAAAGACCAGATACATAAAAAGCCGAACCAGCTTTCCGGCGGACAGATGCAAAGGGTCGCTATCGCCAGGGCGCTTGTGAATAATCCGGAAGTCATTTTAGCGGACGAACCGACGGGGGCGCTCGATACCGAAACGAGTATCCAGGTCATGGAACTATTAAAAGAAGTCGCAAAGGATCGCCTCGTCATCATGGTCACGCACAACCCGTCGCTTGCGGAAAAGTATTCGACGCGTATCATTCGCTTTTTGGACGGGGAAATGGTCGGCGATACCGCTCCGTATTCCGAGGACGAGGAGTATAAGCAAAAACGCGCCGTAAAGCCGAGAATGGGCTACCGCACGGCGTTTTCCCTTTCGCTTAGGAACTTGTTCAGCAAAAAGGCGCGCACGATTTTGACCAGTATTGCGGGCAGTATCGGTATCATCGGCGTGGCGCTGGTGCTGGCGCTTTCCAACGGGTTCAATATTTACATGGCTCGCATGCAGACCGATACCCTTTCGGCGTATCCGCTCACCATTTCGGAAAGCTCCATAGATCTTTCCACTTTCAACGAAATTTACGAAAGCGATACCGTGGAAAAATTTCCCGAACTCGACAACATCTTCGTGCAAAACGCCTTTGAAAAGCTCATCGGCATGCTGAAGAGCAACGATTTATCGGAAGAATTTCTCGATTATCTGCATGAAATGGACCCCGAGCTGTATTATTCCATTCAATACGATTACGGGTTCGATATGAATAAATACGTCTTTACCGACGTGACCATCAACAAACAAAGCACTTTTGCCGCGATCGATACGGTCATTCAGATGATAGAAAGCGCTTACGAAAACGCTATCCCGCCCGATTTGGCGTCTATGGGTATCAGCACGAGTTTTGTCCGTTCTTACGTTCCTACGCTCAGCGAAATGCCCGACAGCGAGCAGCTTATCAAAGAACAGTACGACGTCATCGCGGGGGATTTTCCGACTTTCAAGGACGAAGATTACAATCAGGTCGTGCTCGTCGTCGATCAGTACAATAATATCAGCGACATAACGCTGTTTTTGTTGGGGTATATCGGCGGAGAAATGAATCCGTCGGGAACGAATTTGGCGGACAGTTTCAAATTTGACAGCGACGGGGAAATCGATTTTTCCGAACTCGTCGGAGAAGATGTGCCGATAAAGTTTTATCTTGCGGACAACGCCGCCGCATACAAGAAAATTCCAGGCGGCGGATACATGATGAACTGCCAAAGCTCGGACGTTGCGGACAAGAGCGGTTTCGAAACGCTGGAAGTAGTCGGTATCCTGCGTCCGAAAGAAAACGTTACGGGCGTTCTGGAAACGGGTATCGCCTACACCACGGCGCTGACCGAACACGTTTTGCAAAAAAATGCGGACAGCGAGATCGTCAACACAGTAGGCGATGGAAAAATAAGCGTGTACAATCCGATGATTCGTACCGAAAGCGAGGAGGGCGTTCCCGGTTTTGCCAGCGTTTCGCTGGATAAACGCGCGCTTGCCGGCGTTTCTTCGCCTTCGACCATAAAGATTTACGCAAGGGATTTTGACAGCAAAACCGCCATTAAGGGACATATCGACGGTTGGAACGAGGAAAAAGAAGAGGACGACCCGACGTATATCGCCTATTCCGACATGATGGATATGATGTTCGGTATGCTCAATACGATGGTCAGCGCCGTCAGTTACGTGCTCGTTGCGTTCACGTCCATTTCCCTCGTCGTGTCCAGCGTAATGATCGGCATCATCACTTATATTTCCGTCGTCGAACGTACCAAGGAAATCGGCGTTCTGCGCTCGCTGGGTGCGTCGAAGTTCGATATCGCCAACGTGTTCAATGCGGAAACATTCCTCATCGGACTGTTTGCGGGACTCATCGG